>CANQVC010000008.1 GCA_947627195.1 uncultured Bacilli bacterium | reverse complement strand
CGATTATCATTGGTATAGACAAGATTCTGATGGCTATTGGTCACATAAACGAGGGTCAGATCCCGTCACTAGATATGATGCTGATGGTAATTTAATAGTTGATCCTGAAACTTGTAATAGAGGAGCTTATGATGTTTTTTTAGGATTTTATATGCTTACTCCTTGGAATAATATGGCAAGTTCAACTACCCCTATATCAAACATTGATGATTTTGTAAATGAACCTATTTTAGGTATTGATTCAGTTCCTACTATTTCTGCACATTTAGTTGAATCAATTAAAGTTGGTATGACAATTGATGAAGTTTCATTTAATTTGGGAACGCTTGGATATTTATTTGGAAGTGGTGTAATTATTCATCAATATTATCTAAATAATGATAGAACATTAATAGTTCATTATGCATATGATAATGAAACATATGTTGTTTCAAGAATTGTTGTTTCATAAGCATGAAAGGAGGAAAAACTAAACATGAAAAAGTTAATATTTTTTGGTGTTGTTATTCTAACATGTGTTGCTTTATTAGGTATTGTTTATAAAGTTTCTAATAAAGATAATATAGAAGAAACAATAGTTGATGAAAATACCGAAGAAAACATTTCTGACTCTAAAAATGAATCTAATAAATTAGAAAAAGAAGAGAATAAAGATAATGAAAAAGAAGATATTTCAGATTCTAAAAATGAATCTAATGAATTAGAAAAAGAAGAGAATAAAGATAATGAAAAAGAAGATATTTCAGACTCTAAAAATGAATCTAATGAATTAGACAAAGAAGAAAATAAAGATAATGAAGAAGAAAATAAGCTCATTATTAAAGAAGTGACAATCGAATATGTTTATGGATTTCCTGGACGTTCTAGTGATGCACCAAGATGTGATCCTAATTTAACTTATGACTTAACATTTGAAGATGTTAAAAATATGATTGTATATGGAATGACTTTTGAAGAAGTTGTTGAACTAATTGGGAAACCACAAGAACAATTTGGTTCAGGCGTTTTATGGTTTCGATGGGATTTAGTAGATGGTACAATGTTTTGCATTCAATTTTTACCAATGCATTCTATTCTATCAATCAATCAATTTCATGCTCGCATACTCTTATTAGCTAGTTAACTTAATAATATTATTTTACAATAAATAATAGATAAAACATATCTAATATTCAAAACAATTTAATAAATAAAAATACATTATAAAATCCAGAGGCTATTTCATATCTATCTTAATATGATATGAAATGGTCTTTTTTTGTTGAAAAAATAACATTTTATAGACAAATACTTACTTATTTTTCACCTTATTTATGATATATTATATGATTGTATAAGGAGGATGAGTATGACATTAGAAGTGGAAATGTTTATTAAAAGAAATATTCTTTATATTCGTTTTAATGGAGAATTAGACCAAAATAATGTTGAAAAAATTAGAAAAAAAGTTATTGATTTAATTGTTAAATATAACATTCGTTATTTAGTTTTTAATTTTAAAAATCTTAATTTCATGGATAGTAGTGGTATTGGATTTATTATTGGTAGATACAATTACTTAAAGAAAATTAATGGTTCAATTATATTATGTTCAATGAATGAACAAATTAAAAGGATAGTTATGTTATCTGGATTGCAAAAAATATGTACAATAAAAAAAGATGAAGATGATGTAAATGCTTATTTGGGGGTTGCCTAATGAATAAAATAATAATAGATGTAATGGCAAAAATAGAAAATGTTACATTTGCCAGAGGAGCATTAGCTACATTTTTAATTGATTTTGATCTAACAATTTCTTCAATGAATGAAATAAAAACAATTGTTAGTGAAGCTATAACAAACGCAATAGTTCATGGATATCAAAATAATAAAGAAAAATTTGTTCATCTAGAATATATTTTAGAAAATGATTTATTAACAATTATTGTGAAAGATGAAGGTGTAGGCATAGAAGATGTTAATAAAGCAAGAGAACCTCTTTTCACAACAAAACTTGAAGAAGAAAGAGCAGGATTAGGTTTCACAATCATGGAAATGTTTGCTGATGAAATTGATGTCATATCTAAAATTGGTGTTGGAACTACTGTGATATGTAGGAAAAAATTATCAAGAAATGAATAACGAAAAAGTTGAATTTCTCTTTAATAATAATGTTGAATTTGTGAAAAAATTAGCTTATAGGATGAAAACAAATAATATTGATGTAGATGATTTAATACAAGTAGGATTAATGGGTTTATATCAAGCAGCTAGAAATTATAACGAAAAATGTTGTCCATATTTTTTATCATATGCAAGTTATTATATTTTAGGAGAAATGAAAAAAGAATTACGAAATAATCAATTAATTCCCATAAATAAAGAATTAGCAAGAATTATTCAATATTTAAAAAATATAAATAATAATCAATCAATAGATGAATTATCTAAAATAATTAATTGTTCAAAAGAAAATTTATTAATGGCATTAACATTAAAAGAAAATATGAAATCACTTAATGATACAATTGATAATATTGAACTCATATCTTTAGTTTGTTATCAAAACGATAATTGTTTTAATAATGAAAAAATATTAGAATCATTGAAAACTTTGGATAAAAAAAGTTTAGACATTATTAAACAAAAATATTTTTATAATATAAATCAAGAAGAAATAGCTAAAAAATATCACTGTTCTCAATCAACTATTTCAAGAATTGAAAAACAAGCAATTAATAAATTAAAAAATAATATGAAAACATAAAAATAAAGATCTATACAATACATAATAAATGTATTGTATAGAATTTTTTTATTTTATAAGTATAATATTGTCTTTTATAGATAATAATATTAATAATATTAATTAATAATATTAATAAATACAAGAAAGGGTCAAAAATGACATCCAAAACAAATATTAATGAATTTAAATCAAATGATTCAAAAATAAAACAAATAATTGATAAGTCATCACCTAAAAGAAATATTTTTAAAAATGCTATATTTTCATTTCTTATTGGTGGATTAATTTGCTTGTTAGCACAAATTATTACTGAAATACTAAAGAATTGGTTTGATAAAGATTTAGCAGGAAATATAAGTGTTACAATTATGGTTTTTATTGGCTCACTATTAACAGGATTTGGGTTATATGATAAAATTGGACAAATTGCTGGGGCAGGTACAATTATACCAATTACAGGATTTTCCAATTCAATGACAAGTAGTGCTCTTGAATCAAAAAGTGAGGGTCTAATATTAGGTATAGTTACTAATATGTTTAAACTTGCAGGAAGTGTTATAGTTGTTGGTGTTGTCAGTGCTTTTTTTATTGGAAGTATTATTTATTTAAGCAGTTTAATATTTTAAAAAGGGATTTAAAATGAAAATAGGAAAAAGTAGTTTCACATTTCACAACGTATATCTAAAAGATACATCAGTTATTGCTGGTCCTAAAGAAGCAAAAGGACCATTAAAACCATATTTCGATTTATCATATGATGATCTACGTTGTTACGAGAAATCATGGGAAAAAGCAGAAATTAAAATGTACCATCAAGCTATTGAAATATTATTAAATAAAAGTTTAAAAAGAAAAGAAGACATAGATATATATATTAGTGGTGATTTAAATAATCAAATTATAATTGGAACATATGCATTAAGAAATCAAAATGCCAATTATTTAGGTATATTTAACGCTTGTGCATCAAGTGTAGAAGGATTAATAATTGCTAGTAATATAATTGAAGCCCAAAATGCCAATAATATTATTATTACAGTTTCTAGTCATAATGCTACAGCTGAAAGACAATTTCGATATCCAACTGAATATGGAGGACAAAAGCCCCCCTCATTAACATGTACAGTTACAGCTGCATGTAGTTGTTTACTAACAAATGAAAAAACAAATATTAAAATTACTAGAGGAACTATTGGACAAGTAATAGATTATAATCAAAAGGATGCTCAAGATATGGGAAGAGCAATGGCACCTGCAGCATATCAAACATTAATTACCCATTTTAATGATTTTAATATATCTAGTAATGATTATGATTTGATATTAACAGGTGATTTATCTTATTACGGCAAAGAATTATTATTACAAATAATGGAAGAAAAAGGATATAATATCAAACATAATTATAATGATTGTGGAATAATGATATATGATCGTGATAAACAAAATGTCTTTAGTGGGGGAAGTGGATGTGGATGTTTACCAAGTGTATGTTATTCATATGTTTTAGATAAAATGCGAAAAAAAGAATTAAAAAAAGTTTTATTAGTAGCAACAGGAGCATTACATAATCCAATTTTATTAGCTCAAAAAGAAAGTATACCAGTAATTGCTCATGCTATATGTTTGGAGGTAGTTGAATGATTTTTTTAACATCATTTTTAATCGGTGGTTTAATTTGTATGATTGCCCAAATATTAATGGATATATTTAAACTTTTACCAGTTTATATTACTAGTTTATTTGTATTTATTGGATCTTTATTAAATATCGGTAATATTTATGATAAATTAATTTCATTTGCTGGTGCTGGGGCATCATTACCTATTTCTTCATTTGGTCATGCTTTAACTCATGCCGCAGTTGAAGAAGCAAACAAAGTAGGTTATATAGGTATTCTTACAGGAATGTTTCAAATGACATCAGTTGGTATAACAATGGCTATTATATTTGCATTTTTAATGGCTATAATTTTTAAACCTAAAGGATAATAATTTAAAAGGAGGTGAAATCAATGCCTAAACTAAAATGTGATGCTAAATCATGTACATATAATTCAAAAGAATATTGTTGCAAAAGTGTTATCCATGTAATAGGATCAAAGGCTTCATCAATATCAGATACATCATGTGGATCATATCATAAAAAGAAATATGACACATTTGATACGGAATTTGCTACTTTACACGAAAATGATTTTTCGGGTAATGAAAGTATAAATCAATATGTTACAATTGATTGTGATACTAAAAATTGTAAATATAATCATAATTTAAAATGTTGCAGTGAAAAAGTAATTATCCACAACGATAATAAATTATCTATGGGTAATAATGAAACAATGTGCAAAACATTTCAAAATGATGATAGAAAATAATATTTAAACATAATAAATTTTATTTAAATAAAATTAATAAAAAATGAATTGTTCTTAATTGAACAATTTTTTTAATATAATTATAAATCAATTTTTATATTTATACATTCATAAAAAAATCATTGTTTTTTTATCTCATTTATGATAAAATATTAAAGTATAAAAAGGTGTATATATGAGTCAAATTCGTTTTTTTGGCTTGGGTGGATTAGGTGAAAATGGTAAAAATATGTTTGTTTGTGAAGTTGACGAACGTATTTTTGTTTTAGATGCTGGTCTTAAATATCCAAGTGTTGATTTATTTGGAATAGATACAATTATTCCTGATATAAGTTATTTAATTAAAAATAAAAATAAAGTACAAGGTATTTTTATTAGTCATGGACATGAAGATCATATTGGTGCCTTAGTAGAATTACTAAAGAAATTAAATGTTGGTGTATTTGGCACTCATTTCACAATTTCTATTCTTGAAGATATGATTATCGAAAATGGTTTAAAAGTAAGTGATTATCGATTATATCGTATCAATGAACAAAAGAAATTAAAGTTTGGTGATGTAGTTGTTGAATTCTATAATGTAAATCATAGTATTCCTGAAACTGTTCATGTCGTAATAAAAACAACAGATGGTTGTATTATTTATGCTCCTGATTTTTGTTTTGATGTCAATGCTGATAAAAAATATCGAACATCTTTTAATCGTATCAATGATGTTAGTAAATATGGTGTATTAGCGTTATGTTGTGAAAGTTTAGGAACTTCTAATGTTGATCGTGTTCAAAATAATATTGCTTCCGATCATATAATAAATGAAGCATTACAAAAAGAACAAAGAGTTATTTTTTCTCTTTTCTCCACAGATTTAGAAAGAATACAAAGAGTTGTTAATATGAGTGTTGCCAATAATCGTCGTGTTGCTATTATTGGTAGAAGAGCCCAAAAAATAGTTAATACAGCTATTAGTAGTGGTTATTTAGAATTACCTGAAGAGAAATTAATTAATTTAAAATATATTGATGATAATCATAACAATAATGATAAAGATTTAGTTATTATAGTAACTGGTATTCGTCATGAACCATTTTATATGTTACAACGCATGTGTCGAGGTCAAGATCGACTTGTGGAAATAAATGGACAAGACCAAATTATAATGATGACCCCTCCTGTTCCAGGAACAGAAAGAATGGCAGCAAGAACATTAGATATCTTACTGAAAAGTGGTGCAGAAGTTATAAATATCAAAAAAAATCAAATGAGAAGTTCTCATGCTAATGCTGAAGATTTAAAAATGTTATATAGCATGTTAAATCCTAAATATATTGTACCAATCATTGGTGAATATCGTCACCAATATCAACATAAAAATATTGCTATTTCTTCAGGATATACTGAAGAAAAAATCATTATTTTAGATAATGGCGATGTAGCTTTATTTAGTGATGGCATATATAAAGGAATTAAAGAAAAAGTAGAAGTTGGCGATGTTTTAGTTGATGGCTCCATTATAGGTGATATTAATGAAGTAGTATTAAAAGATCGCGAAATGCTTTCTCAAGAAGGTGTTGTCGTTGTTGCTACAACTATTGATACAAGATATCGTAATATAATTGCTGGACCAGAAATTGTTATTAAAGGTGTTGTTTTAACTGAAGATATGAAAGAAGCAACAGAAAAAGTAAAAGAAGTAACTTTCAATTCTTTGCAACAATATATGAACAAACGTTACATTGATTGGAATGAAGCTAAAGTATTATTAAGAGATAAAATATATAATATTATTAATCGTATGACTAAAAAGAATCCAATTATAATTCTTTCAATTATCGATATAAATAGACAATAATGGAAGATATTTACTATTAGACATTTAAAGAGAGAAATGGGTGGTGGAACATTTCAATGAAGATAGTAAATGCTCCTTCCTAGTTGGGAGTAATGTCCCCGTATTTGGCGTTAACAAAATAAATGAGCGAATAATAATTAGTTTATGTTAATTATTATTAAATAGGATGGTACCGCGAAATTTTCGTTCCTATAAAATATTAAACATTTTTTATGTTTTTATTTTATAGGATTTTTTTAAGAAAGGAAATGCTATGAAAAAATTAAAAGGATATGAAATAAGACAAAAATGGCTTGATTTTTGGCAATCAAAAGGACATGACGTAATTCCTAGTGCATCATTAATACCTCATAATGATCCCACTCTTTTATGGATAAATGCTGGAGTTGCCCCATTAAAGAAATATTTTGATGGAAGAGAAATTCCCCAAAATCGCCGTATGACTAATGCGCAAAAATCAATTAGAACTAATGACATTGAAAATGTTGGTAAAACAGCTAGACATCATACATTTTTTGAAATGTTAGGTAATTTCTCAGTCGGTGATTATTTTCGTAATGAAGTTTTACCATGGGCAATTGAACTATTAACTAATGAAAAATGGTTTGATTTAGATATTAATCGTTTATATTTCACATATTATCCTAAAGATTTAGAAACATATAATAAATGGATAGAATGTGGAGTTGATCCTAGTCATTTAATTCCTGTTGATGGAAATTTTTGGGAAATAGGTGAAGGACCTTGTGGACCTGATACAGAAATATTTTTTGATCGTGGAACTAAATATGATAAAGAAAATCAAGGAATTGATTTAATAAAAAATGATATTGAAAATGATCGTTATATTGAAATTTGGAATATTGTATTTAGTCAATATAATTCTAAACCAGGTATCCCTAGAGAACAATATAAAGAATTACCAAGTAAAAATATTGATACAGGATGTGGATTAGAAAGAGTTGCTTGTGTAATGCAAGAAGTAGAAACAAATTATGATACTGATTTATTCATGCCAATTATTCATCATACTGAATTATTAACAAATGTGAAATACAATGGACAAATGCCATTTAAAGTAATATCAGACCATGTTCGTAGTACAGTTTTTGCCTTAAGTGATGGTGCTACATTTTCTAATGAAGGAAGAGGTTATGTTTTAAGAAGAATCTTAAGAAGAGCTGTAAGATATGGTAAATTACTTGGTATGAAAGAACCTTTCTTATATAAATTAGTTCATACATGTGTAGAAAATATGAAAATATTTTATCCATATTTAGTCGAAAAAGAAGAACTTGTTACAAAACAAATTAAAAATGAAGAAGAAAAGTTTTTGTCAACATTAGAATCAGGAGAAAAAAGATTATTAGATGTAATTAATCATAGTAAAGAAAAAATAATATCTAAAGAATTTGCTTTTCAATTATATGATACATTTGGCTTTCCTCTTGAATTAACATTAGAAGTAGCTTCAGAATATGGATTTAAAGTAGATGAAGAAGGATTTAAAGAAGAATTACAAAAACAAAAAAATCGTGCTCGTGCTGCTAGAAATAAAAATCAATCAATGAATATGCAACGTGAAGAATTATTACAATTTAAAGATAAAAGTGAATTCGTTGGTTATGATACATTAGAAATAAATTCTAAAGTTATTGCTTTATTTACTGATACAAAACAAGTAAGTGAAGGATCTAATAAAATACTAGCTGTTTTTGATAAAACACCTTTCTACGCCCAAATGGGTGGACAAATAGGAGATCAAGGAATAATTCAAATAAATGGAGAAACGTTTGATGTTGTTGACACAATTAAATTACCAAATGGACAAGCTGGTAGCTTCATTGAAATGGAAGATGAAATATTAAAAGTAAATGATGAAGTAAAATGTATAGTGGATGTTGATAGAAGAAAAGACATTGAAAAAAATCATTCAGCTACCCATTTACTTAATGAAGCTTTACGTAAATTAATTGATCCTAACATTTATCAACAAGGATCATATGTTGGTAATGAATTGTTACATTTTGATTTTAATCATTTCCAACAATTATCGCTTAATCAAATATTGCAAATTGAAAATGAAGTTAATAAAGTGATTGATTTATCATTACCAGTAAATATTCAAGAAATGCCTTTAGAAGAAGCTAAGAAAAAAGGTGTTCAAGCAGTATTTGGCGAAAAATATGGTAAAATTGTTCGTGTTGTTGATATGTCATATAGTAAAGAATTATGTGGTGGAACTCATGTAAACAGCACCAAAGAAATAGAAAAGTTTGTTATATTAAGTGTTGAAAGCAAAGGATCAGGTATATTTAGAATTACTGCGACAACTTCAAGAAATATTAATAAAGTATTAAAAGATACATTAGAAAATATCAATAATGAAATTAATTCAATTCTTGATAAAGAATCATTGATTTATAAAAATGCTAACGATAAAAATATTTCTTTACCTTTGTATAATCATGTTCAACCAAAATGGATTCAATCTTATCAAATTATTTTAGATTATCGTCAATACCTAGAACAATTAAAAGAAGAATGTAAAGAATTAGAAAAAATGTTTAATAAAAAAGACAAAGAGCAATCACTAATTGCCGTTGACGATTTTATTTCTTCATTTATAGATATTAATGGCACAAAAGTTTTAATTAAAAAAATAGAAAATCAAGATGTCCAACAAGTAAAAGATTTATGTGATCGTTTATGTGATCGTTATAAACAAGCTATTATTTTCTTTAGTATTTTATCAGATAAATTAGTCTTTGTTTGTAAGAATAAAGGAACAAAATTACATGCAGGAAATTTAGTTAAAGCTGCAGCTATGATGTGTTCTGGTAATGGCGGGGGAAGACCTGATTTTGCCCAAGCAGGTGGTAAAGATATAACAAAAGTTGACGATGCTTTAAGTTTTGTTCGAAAGGAAATAGAACAAAATATATGAGAATTGTCGGCTTAGATTTAGGAAGTAAAACTATTGGCGTAGCAATAAGTGATTATTTAGAAATAATTGCTAATCCAATTGGAACAATATCAATACCTGAAAATGATCTAAATGCAGCATTAAATTGTGTTAAACAAATTATTGAAGAAAATAAAATAGAAAAAATAGTTTTAGGACTACCTAAAAATATGGATGGAACTATTGGCTTTCAAGCCCAATACTGTTTAGATTTCAAGAAAATGTTAGAAGAAGAAACAAATTTACCAGTAATAATGATTGATGAAAGATTAACATCAAAAATTGCAAATAATACCATGATTAAAGCTGATATGAATGCGAAAAAAAGAAAAAAACATGTTGATAAATTAGCAGCATCAATTATATTACAAACATATTTAGATTCTAATAAAAGATTCTAATATAAATTTTTAATAAAAAAAATAAAAATAAGAAAGGAATTAAAAAAATGAGTGAAAAAGAAAACATATTAACTTATGTTGATGATGAAGGAAAAGAAGTAATGTGTGAAATATTATTCACATTTGAATCAGAAGAATTTAAAAAGAATTATGTATTATTTTATCCAATTGAGGAAAAAGGTGAGGAATCAATTGATGTAATGGCGGCTTCTTTTAATCCTTTAGAAGATGGCTCAGTTGGTGAATTAAATGAAATAACAACTGAAGAAGAATGGGAACTTGTTGAAGAGATGTTAGATAGTTTTAGTGATGACTGTGATTGTGAAGAATGTAATGATGAATGTGATGAACATCATTGTCATTGTTGCTCTGATGATGAAGAATAATATTATTCAAAATAATATAAATTATAATATAAAAGGTTAATTCTAGGAGGAATTAGCCTTTTTATAATAGGAAATAATTATTAAATAAAAAAGAGACTTAATTGAATAAGTCTCTAACGAATAGAAATTAATAATGCAATGTCTTTATAAATTTTGCCACATTCTTCATCTTCTTCATATAAAGCAAGATGATGCTTAGCTATCGCAAATGGTAATGTAGCTAAAACTTCTGTATTCAATTCTTTTTCAATTGAATTTAATAAAGTAAATTTATCTGTAGATTCATTCCATAATTTTTCTTTTGTATTTTCATTATATGCCATGTTTTCAATAATACCAATAATATTATGATTAGTATTTAAAAAAGCTTTACCAGTTTTCATTGTTAAATCTTTAGATAATATATTAGGTGTTGTTACAAGTAATACTTCGCCATTTTTTATAATTTCGCAAATATCTAATAAAGCATCTCCTGTACCAGGTCCCATATCAATAATAATATAATCAAGATTTTTACTCCATTCAACTTGATAAAAGAAATTGTTTAACATACTATTTAGTAATGAACCACGCCATAAAACAGGTTGACCTTCTTCTTGAAAGAAACTTGTTGATATAACTTCCATTCCATATATATTAAAAGGAATTATTTTATTTTTCTCATTGACATCAATAGAATTAGTTGGCATTTCTAATAAAGTTGGAATACTAGATCCATATATATCTGCATCAACTATTCCTACTTTTTTATTTAATTTAGTTAGTGCATAACCTAAATTTATCGCAACAGTTGATTTACCAACTCCCCCTTTACCTGATGCTACAATAATAAATTTTGTGTTCTTTCCTGCAACATTATGCATATTTCTTGCTTCTTCAAATTGAATACGAATACCAGAAAAACCTAAATCTAATTTTATAATCTTTGCCAGTTCTCGACGTAATTTTGCTTCAGCTTCTCCTCCTAAAGTATGAATATCAATAATTAAAATAACAATATTCTTATCATTATCAATCCCAATATGTTTAATTGCATTTGTTTCTTTTAAAGTTTGATTTGTTGATAAATCAACTAAATTTTCAATTTTTTCTCTAATTTGCTTAGTTGTCATTTTCTTTCCTTTCTTTAATTGGTACATTAAATTCTTTATTTACAATATCATTTTGTCTTGTTAATATCGCATAAAGTTTAGTTGCTTTTAATTCTAATAAAATAAGTTCATCATTTTGATTTTTGAAAGAAGTAATAATATTTTTCTTTATATCTTTTGGTAAAGAAGATAAATATTTTTTACCTATTTCATTCATTGATAAAATTCTTTTATAGATAGTTATAAATGAATTAAGTTCTTTTTTATTTTTTAATAAAAGATGAACAATAATTCTTTGAATTCTATTTTTTGTATATCTCTTTGTTTGTATATTTTCAATAAAATCATTATAATCATCAGATTTTATAAAATTTGCCATTCTATTTTCAATACCTTCTTCAATTCCAAAATATGTTGACATTAATTCTATTTTTTCGGTAGCAAAGAAATATTGTAATAAAGTATACATTTTATTTTTCAATTCATCATCATGAAAATATAATTCATTAGGAAATGGTAAATAATTAGTTACATCAATATTTTGATTAATTGCTCTCCTAATAGAAGAAGCACTTGTAATTTTTTCATGTAATGTTTCATCATAATAATTATTTTCAATTCTTTGGATAATTTTAATTGTTACATTTCTATGATTTATTTTTTCTTTTTCTTTAATTGCTTTAATATAACCTAATCCTAAAGTATTATTAGGTAATGTATATTGAATTGTTAAATCATTATCATTAACTAATTCTTGAATTGCTCTAAGACTACTAGAACTATATGATAAACCTTTATTCATATAAATCTTTACTTTTTCTTGAAAAGAAATAGAAGAAGTTAATTCATAAAATTTTTCAAAATTAGTAAGAGAGTTCCATTCAGCCCCAAAAGCAAAATGTGTAATATTCATTTCCCATAAAATATCAATAGCATGTTTTGTGAAAAAATCACTACTTTGTACCGCATATTGAAATGGAAGTTCCATTACAATATCAACACCTAAATTCAAAGCAAGTTTTGCTCTAGTAAATTTATCTAAAATAATTGGTTCACCACGCATTGAAAAAGAAGAAGATAATATCGCAATTGTTACATCTGGTTTTATTTTTTCTTTAGCTTTTTCAATAAAATATACATGACCATAATGAAGAGGATTTAATTCTAATACAATACCTAATATTTTTTTATTCATGAATTGTAATACTCCTTCGCAATTTGCATCGCAATATAACAATTATGATGGAATAAATGAATATTACTATCTAAACTTTTTCCTTTTGTTTGTTTTTCAATTTCTGAAAGTAAAAAAGGAGTTATTTCTTTACCTGTAATATTTTGTTTTTCCATTTTTCTTAAAGCATTAGATATTTCATCATTCATTTCTTTTTCATTCATTTCATATTCTTTAGGAATAGGATTACAAATAACAATTCCCCCATCTAGTCCTAAATCCCATTTAACTTTCATCGTATTAGCAATATCTTTAATATTATCCATTCTAATAGGAACAAAGTAAGGACTAGAAGAAGTATAAAACATTGGCATTTTATTAGTTTTATAACCAATTACTAAAACTCCTTTAGTTTCTAAATATTCTAATGTTTTAGGAATATCTAATATAGCTTTAGCTCCACTACAAATTATTGCTACATTAGTTTTACTTAATTCTTCTAAATCACAAGAAATGTCCATTGTTTTATTTACTTCTCTATGAACACCACCAATTCCCCCTGTCGCAAATATTTTAATTTTAGCTAAACTAGCAATAAACATAGTTGCGGAAACAGTAGTTGCTCCATCTAATGATAAAGATACAACATATGGAATATCTCTTCTTGATGTTTTTGTCACATTTCTTCCTTGTTTTGCTAAATAAGTTAATTCATCTAATGTCAAACCAACTTTTAACTTTCCTTTTATGATGGCAATTGTTGCTGGAGTTACTCCTCCTTTACGTAAAATATTTTCTGCTTCAATTGCTGTTTCAAGATTTTTTGGATAAGGCATACCATGTGATATAATTGTTGATTCTAATGCAACAATTGGTTTATTGTTTTCTAAAGCTTTTTTAACTTCATCTGATATTGATAAATATTTTTCTAAATTAATTGATTTTGTTTCATTCATTTGTTTACCTCATAAATTTATTTATTTTATAAAACTTTTACTACTATAATAGTATATCATTTTTTTTGATATTTTGAAAGATTATAAAAAAAACAATTAAAAATATATTAAAAAAATGAAAAATGTGGTATACTTATATTAGATATTATAGGTGAAAAAATGTTTTTAGATATTATGACTATCCAAGAAAAAATAATGATATGGTTTCAAAATTTATTTTCTAAAGCTACTGGCTTTTTTGATATATTTTGGATTATCATAACAGCATTTGGGGAAGAAATGTTTTTATTAATAGCTCTAGCAATAATTTATTGGGTTATTAATAAAAATCTTGGTGAAATTGTTGCTATCGCTAGTTTTACTTCATTAACACTTAATGGTGTAATTAAAGATGTAGCACAAATTGAAAGACCAATTGTTAATGAAAATATTAGATTCGTTGAAGTAGATAATTTTATAGTTAATACTGTTGATTTAAAAGAAGATTCATTTTCTTTTCCTAGTGGTCATGCTCAAAGTGTAAGTGTTGGTTTATTTACTTTATCATTTTATTTAAAAAACAAAAAATTTTGGATATTTAGTATCATCGCTGTTATTTTAATTATGTTATCAAGAATATATTTAGGTGTACATTGGCCATTAGATGTTGTTGTTGGCGCTTTACTTGGTTTAATAACAGCTTATCTTGGTTATTATTTATGTATGCGAAATAGTGGTGATCATCGCTTAGTTTTATATTTTGTCATTGCTATTTTTTCGATGTTTGCTTTGATTTTTGCCCAAAAGTCGGATACATTTAAAGCTGTAGGCGCCATTTTCGGTTTTGCTTTTGGCTCTTTAATTGAAAAAAGATTTGTGAAATTTAATCCTAAAGAAGGAACAATAATAAAAAAAATAATTCGTGTTGTTTTAGGATTAGCTGTTGCTTTATTACTAAGAATGGGTTTAAAACCTTTGTTTGCATTAATTAGTACATCAAAAGTATTAGATGCTTTACGTTATGCATTATTAACATTTTGGTGTATAGGTTTATATCCATTAATATTTAAAAAAATAAAACTATAAGGAGTAAAATATTGAATAAAAGTATTGGTGTATTTGATTCTGGTGTTGGTGGTCTTACTGTCTTAAATAATCTTATTAATCAATTTCCTAATGAGGCATTTTTATATGTTGGTGATACAAAATATTGTCCATATGGTACAAAAACTAAAAAAGAAATAGAAAATAGAGTTGAAGCTATTGTATCATTTTTTGAAAAAGAAGATGTTAAAGCAATTGTTATTGCTTGTAATACTGCAACTGCTAATAGTTATCATATAAAATCTAAAATCCCTATTATTAGAATAATTGAACCAACTGCCAAAAAAGCGTTAGAAATATCTCATAAATATAATAATTATAATCATCATATTGGTGTATTAGCAACTAATTATACGATTGATTCTTTAGCTTATAATAAATTCTTAAAAGATGAAATGATTGGTGTTAGATGTAGTCCATTCGTTGAAATCGTTGAAAAAGGAGAAAAAGGAACAGAAGAATCATATAATGTCGTGAAAGAAATTTTAAATCCCATTGTTGGCAAAGTTGATACAATTATTTTAGGATGTACCCATTTTGGTTTATTACTTCCCGAAATTAAAAATGTTTTACCTAATGTTACAATTATTGATAGTTCAGATTGTGTTAGTGAAGTATTAAAAGAATATTTAGATAACAATATTATTATTAAAAATAATGATATTAATAATATTAATAATATTGAAATAATATGTACAGGAAATCCAGAAGAAATTCAAATGGATTGGTTTAAACATAAATATCAAGGTATTAAACATGTTGAAATAGAAAAATAAAGGAGGTTTTATGTTCAATCATATCGAGAAAAGAAAAATTGGTGTACTAGATATGTACATTGGTGGAGTTTCAATAATTAATGAACTTTGTAAAACATTTCCTAATGATGATATTATTTATGTTAATGATTTACAAGTTGAAAATTATGAAGGAATGCAAGTAGAAAAAATAGAACAAAGAGTTAAAGAAAACATTCAATATTTAGTTAATCAAAATGTTTCAATAATTATTGTTGTTAATGATACAATTATTGAATATTGTGAAGAATATTTAAAAACAGTTACAATTCCTGTTATTTCAATAGTTGATGAAATAATTGATTATGTAAATGAGAAATATGAACATAAAAATATTGCCTTTTTAGCTTGTGATTCTATTTTAGAAGCAAACATTTATCAAAAGAATTTTAGATATAATCACTTATATAATTTAAGTTTAGATTCTTTACTACCTTGTATATATGAGGGTAAAATGAAAACTAGTGAATCTTTTGCCCAAACAAAAGTAGTTGTTGCTCCTATTTTTAAGAAAGAAGTAGATGTATTAGTACCATCTATGCCTAATGTTTTATTGTTTAAAACAGAAATATTAGAATTCCTTAAAAACATGGATATTGTTTATATTGATAAAATCTTATGTGATAAAGCCGCTTTGATTTTAAATGAAAATGATAATTTAAATAATCAAGTTAAAAAGAAAAAAGGTAAAATATATATTGTTATTAATAAAGCAATTGAAAAAAATATATTTAATCCTCTTTTATTTACAAAGTTTGATATTATAACAAAGGAAGGTGAAAAAATTAATGTCAAATAAATTAAAAGGTGTTTTGTTTGGAACATTAGCTTCTCTTGGTGGAGTTGTTCTTTATCTTGTTTTGTACCTAGTATTAGGTTTGATAGCTGGTCTTGCTGGTGCTCTTATGGGATTTTTATTTATTATAGTTTATTATAAATTGAATCCCGATGATTATAGTAAATTTCCATATGTTTACTCAATTATATTAATTGTTTTAGAAATATTAGTTTCTGAATTAATTGCTGTATTAATTTCAAAAGTAGCAATCGAAGATTATGATGTTTCTACAATGGATGTTTTACATGATTTACTTATGGGATATTTAGTTTCAGGTATAGTTTATGGTTTTAGCTTATTTTCTTTCATTCGTAAAAGAAATGAAAATAGAAAAATGGCAAATAATCTAAATCAATATGATGATCAAAATGTTGACAATCAAAATCTAGATGTAGACAATCAAAATGTTGATGATCAAAATGTTGACAATCAAAATCTAGATGTTGACAATCAAAATCTAGATGTTGACAATCAAAATGTTGATAAACAAGATTTTGATGAAGAAAATGAAGAAGATCAAAATAATAATTTAAAAGACGAATAAATAAAAAAATTATAAAATAAAAGGGGAGTAAATAACATGTCAAAGAAAACAAGTGAAAGTGTCTCATTACATAGAATAAGTGGCTTTTGTGCCTTTTTTGCATTAATTATATCTGGAGTTTTATTTGTAATCAATTTAATTTTAAAATTAATTGATGAACAAACAAGTTTAGGTATTATCGGACAAATTGGTTCAATCTTTTTAGTAGTTTCTGTAATTTTATCAGGCTGGCAATTTAAGAATTCCACATCATGGGGAAGAAAAATTGGTTGGACAGTTGTCTTTTGGGTATTTTCAGTTTTAGCTCTTGTTGGTTGCATAGGATTAGCAATTTAAATAAATTATTAATATTTTTACTTTATTATTAATTTTAGACTATTAAAAATTCTACTGGTAAAATAATTTATCAGTAGTTTTTTTAATTTATATTTTCTTTTTTTATTTTTTAACTTGTCGACATGATATCATCTGTGATATAATAAACATATAAAATAAAAAAGGAATGATAAAAATGAGCAAAGAATTAGTAATTGATTTTTGGAATACAATTGATAATCAAGAATGGAGTTATTTAAATTCATTCTTTTCAGAAAATGCAATAATAACTTGGTATAATTCATATATTGATCATAAACCAATGGAAATGAATGTTGAGAAATTTATCGAAATACAAAAAAGTTCTGATGTATTATGGTCATCAATATTAGAAAGAATAGAAGTATTAGATGATAAAGTAATAACAGTAACAAAAAATTCCGCAAGCACTAAACAATATTACATCATTTCTTTCTTTGAATTAAACTTAGGAAAAATAACTCGTTTAGATCAATATTATGGATTAATCAAAGAGGCTTAAGAATGAAATTAAAAAACGATAAAAACAAAATCGGTAAAAATATAAAAAAAGTACATCATAAATATAACCGACTTGTTAAAATGTTGACATCTTCATATTATGCAATAAATGATGTATTAATTGAAATCACTATTCCTAAAGAACAATTAATTTTAGAATTAGACGATTATGTTCAAAATGTACTTTTAAAAATTGCTTTAAGTGATCATGAATTAAGTTTAAATGAAATAGATCTTGTGAAAAAGATTGTAATAAAAAAACCTAATGATATATTAACAATGTTATCTTTAGGAATATCGAATAATTCATTACAAGAAGCAGAACATAGACTTAATAATTTAAATAATAAAATTCCTGAATTTATTAAAATATTTGCTAGTGCAGATAAAGAGATGATTAAATTAAATCGTCATCCTAAAAATTATAGTAAAAAAATATTTACTGCTTTAATTGATTTAATGAATGCTATGATGCAAGCAGATGGTATTATATATTCATCAGAAATTTTAAAGACAAAAGATGTATTAAAATCAATAATTACTTTTTATAATGAGGAAGGTCTATGCTAATTGCGGATGAAAGATTGCAAAATGCAAAAGAGAAAATTAAAAAAAAAGAGGGAATTGGTACATTAGGAGAAAAAACTTTACATTTTGTCATTAAAAATTATTATGAAGATGATGAAACAAAACAAGAAATAAAAATAAATCAATATTATGCTGATATATTTAATGGTCAAGAAATAATTGAAATTCAAACAAGGCAATTTAATCGTTTAAGAGAAAAACTTAAAACTTTTTTACCATTATATCCTGTATATATTATTTATCCAATTATTAATGACAAATATGTTTATTGGATTTCACCATTAACAGGTGAAGTTACAGGTGGAAGAAAATCACCCAAAAAACTAATTTTAACTGAAGTTTTTTATGAATTATATAAAATCAAACAAGATTTAAATAATCCCAATTTACATTTAAAATTATTAGTAATGGATATTGAAGAATATAAATATTTAGATGGTTGGGATAAAAATAAAAAAAGAGGGGCTACTCGCTTTGAAAGAATCCCCTTAAAAATTATTGATGAAATTTGTATTGATAATATCGAAGATTATAAAAAATTAATGCCAACATTACCAATGATATTCACAAGTAATGATTATGCAAAAGCTGCAAATGTTAATATTCGTTATGCAAGAATCGCTATTAATGTATTAACATATTTAGGTATATTAGAAATAGTTGGCAAAGAAAAGAAGAAATATATTTACAAAATAAAAAAGAGTTGATGTCGATTCAACTCTTTAAATATTTTTCCTAAATTAAACGCAAATTTCTTCTAGAATTTGTTTTTAATGTTAGTTTAATTAATTATTCAAGTTTGAGTATTTTTAAAACTAAATGAATTTTTGCTTTGTTTGTTCAATCTTTTGTTGTTCAACTTGTGTTGTTTGATACCAACCTTTATTTTCCATTGTATTGTAAATACAATTTTGCATATCTAATGTTTCATTTAATGCATTTTGAAATGTTGCATGAACATCTCCAGTGCTTGATTCAATTGTTCCGTGCATATATAAATCACAAGAACCTTTTGTTATACTTAACATTTCATCTAATAATTCTTTTTCGTTCATTTTATCCTCCTATTTTTCTAATAATTTGTAAAAAGTATCGTAAAGTGTTTGATTTTTTTCATTCATTTGAATGATAAATCTTTTTAATGCAGGATCACTAACTGCATTAGCAACATTTTCCCATTTTGTTTTGCATAATTGAATATGACTTAGGGAATCTTCAATGTACAATAATTCTTTTTGCGTCATTTTATTTACCTCCAAATGTATTATTTACCAAATATGGAAAAATATACATTATATATAAAAAAATGTCCATATGTTAATCATTAATCAAAATGATACCATTTAAATATTTGAAATTAGTAAAAATATAATATTGTTTTAGTTAAGTAAAATAATTTTTTTAAAATATTTAGTAATCTTTAGCTATTGATTATTTTTATTTGAAATATAATTTAAATTTTAAATTGACTTTTTTTTAGATAAAATACTTTATTTATTAGCTGTTTTTAATTAAAAAGAGTTATATGTGTTAATAAAATCATTAATTTTAAAACAATTTATGAAATAAATACAATTTCAAATATTATTGAATATATGGTCATATATATTAAAACAATTAAAAAAATATCAAATAGGTGGTATCATTTTGAAAAATGAGAAACTGGTATCATTTTGAAAAAGTATTAACATAAAAAAATGTCCATATTGACAATTATTGATTATTCATGTATAATTTTATTATCGTAAGGAGAATTATAAATATGGGAACTGTGAATATTGTTTTATATGAACCAGAAATACCACAAAATACAGGGAATATTATGCGTACATGTGTTGCCACAAACACCATTTTACATTTAATTGAACCATTAGGTTTTAGCTTAAGTGAAAAAGAAATAAAAAGAAGTGGGGCAAATTATGTGAAAGATACAATATATTATTGTTATCCTAATTGGGATGATTTTATTAAAAAACATCAAAATGGTACCTTTTTCTTTTTAACAAGATATGGACAAAAAAGTTTATATGATGTTCATGTTGATGATCCTAATGAAGATTATTATTTTGTTTTAGGCAAAGAATCTACAGGTATTCCTCTTTCTATTTTAAAAGAAAATTTTGATTCATGTATTAGATTACCAATGACAGATAAAGTAAGAGCTTTAAATGTAAGTAATGTTGCTGCTATAATGATGTATGAAGCTATGAGACAATTAGGATTTCCTAATATGTCATTTTATGAACCTGAATCAATGAAAGGTAAAGATTTTATAATAAAATCTAAATAAAATATTCATAAAATTATTAAACCTTCAAATAATATATATAAATTATTGTATTGGAGGATAATAAAATGAATAAAAACAATAATAAATCAGTATTTAATAATTTCAAAAAAGAACCTAGATATGGTATGAAGAAAAAAGATATTTATAATAATCCTTTTTCAACAGAATTTGGGGATGAAATATATTCGAATGCAGATTATGAAATAGATGTATGCAAGAAAACAAAAAAAATAAATATTAAAGACAATACTAATAAAGATTTCTAGTTTATACTAGAATCTTTTTTTAGTTATTGCTTTTTGATTTAAAAAAATGTATAATAACAATGCAAATATAAATTAATATTGTTCCTGTAGCGTAATCGGATAACGCAATCGCCTCCTAAGCGATAGACTGTGAGTTCAATTCTCATCAGGAACGCCATATTGAAAGAACCAGATTGATACTAACATAAACTAGTTTATGTTGGTGTCAGTCTGTTTTTTATAGAGTTCGACTCCCAACGTCCATATATTTTTAAAGAAAAACAGGTTTTAGGAAGTGCACAATATGAACAAAGTTCATAATTTGCGTTTTTCTAGGACCTTTTTTTGATGCCTTAAATTAGGATGGCGACGATTGGTGACGATAGGAGACGAAAGACGACGATAGGGGACGAAAGAGGGGACGAAAGGGTATTTTAATCACTATAAACTAGGATTTTGTAGTATGTGTTAAATTACAGTATCAAAAAGAAATAAGATTTTTTGAGAAAATTTTATGACAATTATAAAAAAGTTATACTATATCAATGGTATTTTATAGCAAAAAGTGTTATAATATTTTTGAAAATTGCTAAAGGAGATCCTCTTATGATTGATGATTATGCAAAAGTTATAAAAAAATTAAGAGAAAAAATGACTTTATCACAAGTTGAATTTGCCCAATTATTAGGTGTGTCTTTTGCTTCAGTTAATAGATGGGAAACTGGAAAGCATGAACCAACGATTAAAATTAAAAGAAAAATTAAAGCTCTCCTTCGTGAGTATGATATTAAATCTAATTAGAAAAAGAGGTATTTTTATGACAGAAGAAGAAGTAAAACTAAATTACATAACACCAGCTATAGAAAATGCGGGTTGGCAAAAAAAACAAATTCGAATGGAATATTCGATAAATGCGGGAAAGATTGTTGTTAGAAGTAATGTGGCTAAAAGATTACCGAAGAAAAAAGCCGATTATGTTTTATTTTATAAAGAAAATTTACCTTTAGCTGTTATCGAAGCAAAAGATAATACCCACCACATTGGTGATGGTATGTTTCAAGCCCAAGAATATGCTGATAAATTAGATGTGAGATTTGTCTTTACATCTAATGGTGATGGATTCCTATTTTATGATATGAAAACTGCTGAACAAAAATTTCTATCTTTAGATGAATTCCCATCACCTGAAGAATTATTTGAAAAACAATATAAAAAAGAAATTGAATTGTATAGTGATTTAAAAAAGATATTGGAACAACCATATTATTTTGGAGAAGAAACGCATGCACCAAGATACTATCAAAGAATCGCTATTAATAGAACAGTTGAAGCAATCAGCAAAGGACAAAATAGAGTTTTATTAGTGATGGCCACTGGGACTGGTAAGACTTTTATGGCATTTCAAATAATTTGGAGACTATGGAAGTCGGGTTTAAAAAAGAAAATATTATATTTGGCGGATAGAAATATTCTTGTTGACCAAACAATAATTGGTGATTTTAAGCCATTCAAAAACTCAATGACTAAAATTTATCATAAAAAAATGGATACAGCTTATGAAATATATCTATCTTTATATCAACAATTATCCGAAAATGACACTGACGATACGCTTGGTATATTAAAAGAAAATTTTAATTCAAATTTCTTTGATTTGATTATTGTTGATGAATGTCATCGAGGAAGTGCAAGAGAGGATTCTAATTGGCGAAAGATTTTAGATTATTTCGATTCAGCCGCCAAAATAGGTATGACAGCGACTCCAAAAGAAACAAAAGAAGTTTCTAATATCGATTATTTCGGTGAACCAATTTATACATATTCATTAAAAGATGGCATTGAGGACGGATATCTTGCTCCTTATAAAGTAGTTAGATACGCTCTTGATACTGATGTTTATGGATATAGACCTAATAAGGGTAAAACAGATAAAGAAGGCGAACTAGTTGAAGATAGAGAATATGGGATTAAAGATTTTGATAGGAATTTAGTTATTGATGAAAGAACAGAATTAGTCGCTGAAAAGATCACTGAATATTTAAAAAATACTGATAGATTAGCAAAAACAATAGTTTTTTGCGTTGACATTGATCATGCTGAAAGAATGCGTCAAGCATTAGTTAATTTAAACAAAGATTTATGTGCTGATAACCATAAATATATTATGAGAATTACTGGCGATAATGATGAAGGAAAAAAACAATTAGATAACTTTATTGATAATGATTCCGTCTATCCAACAATTGTAACAACTAGCAAATTATTAAATACAGGTGTTAATTGTGAAACGTGTAAAAATATTGTTTTAGATAATATTTTTGGCGATAATGGTATGACCGAATTTAAGCAAATTATTGGTCGTGGAACGAGAATTAAAGAAGAATACGGCAAAATGTATTTCACTATTTTAGATTTTAGAAATGCAACTAGACTTTTTGCCGATCCTAACTTCAATGGACCTGATATGCAAAGTGAAGAATATGATCCAGAAAATTTTAAAGGAAAGAAAAAAATAATATTGGATGTGCCTGAACCAAGAGATGAACCTGAAAGACAAGAAAAGAAGAAGGTTTATATTAATAACGTAGAAGTTACTTTACTTTCTGAAAGAGTTCAATACTACGATAAAGATGGGAAATTGGTTACTGAAAGCCTAAAGGATTTCACAAGAAGAAATATCCTTCATGATTATGCTTCTTTAGATGACTTCCTTACTTTATGGACAAGTGATGAAAAACGTTCAGTAATCATTGAAGAACTTGAAAATAAAGGCATTTTTATCGAAGAATTAAGAAAACTATATCCTGCTGATGTCGATGATTTTGATTTAATTTGCGATATTGCTTATGGAATCAAGCCTCTAACAAAAAGTGAACGAACTAAAAATCTCAAAGTACATCAAGTATTAGATTCATATTCTGATAAATGTAAGGAAATTCTTCAAATTTTATTAAATAAGTATTCTAATGATGAAATTGATGATTTTACTGATTCAAAAATTCTTAAATTACCGGATTTCAACGAATACGGAAGCCCAATGAAAATAGCTAGTTTATTTGGCGGTTTAAATGGTTATTTAAATGCAGTTCATCAAATTCAAAATGCTTTATATGCTGCCTAAGGAGGAATAAAAATGGCTGTTACTAATTTAGTAAAAAGAATTCAAGATATCATGAGAAATGATGCGGGTGTAGATGGTGATGCTCAACGTATTAGTCAAATGACATGGATGTTTTTCTTAAAAGTTTATGATGCAAAAGAAGAAGAATGGGAATTTTATGATTCAAATTATAAAAGTCTAATTCCCGAAGAATTAAAATGGCGTAATTGGGCTGTTGATGACCATAGTTCTGATACAATTACTGGAGATAAGCTTCTTGATTTAATTAATAATAAATTATTTCCAACATTAAAAAATCTTGAAATTAATGAAGATACGCCTTTAAAGCAAAGAATTGCTAAATATGTTTTTGAAGATGCACAAAATTATATGAAAGATGGTGTTTTATTAAGACAGGTAATTAACGTTATAAATGAGATTGATTTTTCTGAATATAAGGAAAGACATGAATTTGGAACAATTTATGAAACAATTCTAAAAAGTCTTCAAAGTGCTGGAAATGCTGGAGAATTCTATACTCCAAGAGCTGTAACCGATTTTATGGTTCAAATGATTAATCCTAAACTTGGTGAGTCAGTTGCGGATTTTGCTTGTGGAACAGGTGGATTTTTAACATCTACTTTAAAATATTTAGAACCTCAAAAGAAAAGTACCGAGGATATTGATAAATACAATAACACGATTTATGGAATTGAAAAAAAGCCATTACCTTATTTATTGTGTATAACCAATATGCTTATTCACGATGTTGATGAACCAAAAATTTATCACATGAATTCTTTAGAGAAAAACGTAAGAGAATATAGAGAAACAGATAAATTCGATATTATTTTGATGAATCCTCCTTATGGTGGTTCAGAAAAAGATGCTGTTAAGAATAATTTTCCTGCTGAGCTTAGAAGTAGTGAAACTGCCGATTTATTTATTGATGTCATTATGTATCGATTAAAGAAAAATGGGCGATGTGCCGTTATTATACCTGATGGATTCTTATTTGGGGAAGATAATGCAAAAGTAGCTATTAAGACTAAATTATTGAATGAATTTAATTTACACACAGTTGTAAGAATGCCTCATAGTGTTTTTGCTCCATATACTTCAATTACGACAAACATCTTATTCTTTGATAATACTCATCCAACTGAAAACACCTGGTTTTATCGAATGGATATGCCTGAAGGATATAAGAATTTTTCAAAAACAAAACCTATCCTTTTAGAACATTTTAAGCCTATCATTGATTGGTGGAACAAAAGAGAAGAAATTACAATTGATGAATTTCCAAAAGCTAAATGTTATACAAAAAAGGAACTCGAAGATTTACATTATAATCTAGATTTATGTGGATATCCTCATATAGAAGATGAAATTTTAGAACCGAAAGAATTGATACAGCAATTTAAAGAAAAAAGAGATTCATATAATGCTGAAATGGAAAGAACACTGGCAAAAATCTTGGAGATTTTAGATGAAGACAATTAAAAATTTAAAGGCTGATGAAATTAGAAAATCCATTCTTCAATTAGCTATTCAAGGGAAACTTGTAAAACAAGATCCTAATGACGAACCTGCCAGTGAGTTAGTTAAAAGGATATATGCTGAAAAGCAAAAGTTAATTATACAAGGAAAAATAAAAAAAGAAAAGAATGAATCTTATATCTTTAAAGGTGACGATAATTGCTATTATGAGAAGATAGGAACCAATGATCCTGTAAAATTAGATGATTTGTCTTTTGATATTCCAGAAAGTTGGATGTGGGTTAAATTTTCTAATTTAGTTAACTTTAAATTAGGCAAAACACCAGATAGGCACAATGTAATATACTGGAGTAAGGGAAAGTACCCATGGTTTTCTATCACTGATATGAAAGATAAACAGATTGTTACATCTACAAAGGAAATGATATCTGAAAATTCATACAATGAAATTTTTTCTTCATTTCTATCCCCTACTGGTACATTGTTAATGAGTTTTAAACTTACTGTAGGAAAAGTATCAATTCTAGGTATAGATGCTGTACATAATGAAGCTATAATTTCTATCTTTCCATATATCTCTACCAATAATCAAATAAGAGATTGGCTTTTTCAGATTCTAGGATTAATTGTGAATTATGTTGACCAAACAGATGCAATAAAAGGTAGCACATTAAATAAAGAAAAAATGTCCAATATGCTCATTCCACTTCCACCATTAGAAGAACAACAACGTATTGTAGATAAAATTAATTCATTTGAATCATTATTAAAAGAATATGAACTTGTTGAAGAAAAATTATCAAAACTCGAAGAGGAATTTCCTGAAAAACTTAAAAAATCGATTTTACAATATGCTATAGAAGGCAAATTAGTTAAACAAGATCCAAATGATGAACCTGCATCAATCCTTTTAGAACGCATAAAAGCAGAAAAAGAAAAACTCATAAAAGAAGGTAAAATCAAACGAGATAAAAACGAATCTTATATTTATCAAGGTGACGATAAAAATTATTATGAGAAGCTTGGTTCAAAACTATTGATTCTGCCAAATTTATTCGCCATACCTATAAATTGGAATTATATTAGATTATCTCACATATTAGACATCGCTAGAGGAGGTTCACCTCGACCAATCCAAGATTATTTAACAAATCAAAAGGATGGATATAATTGGATAAAAATAGGTGACACTAGTTTAGATTCTAAATATATAACATCAACTAAAGAAAAAATTAAACCTGAAGGGTTATATAAGACACGATATGTTCATTCTGGAGATTTTTTGCTTACAAATTCGATGAGTTTCGGACGCCCTTATATTTTAAAAATTGATGGTTGCATACATGATGGTTGGCTTGTATTGTCAAATAAATATGATGGTTTTAATAAAAACTTTTTATATTATTTACTTTCATCTCCATATGTTTATAAGTGTTTTTGTGATAATGTTGGAGGTTCAGTAGTTAAAAATTTAAATAGTGATAAAGTGGCTGATACTATCGTGCCATTACCACCAATTAATGAGCAAATTAGAATTGCATCAAAACTTGAATTAATTTTTAGCCATCTATAAGTTTGTTTATATAATTCAATTTACATATTATCTTCTTTTGTTCATTTAATGGAGGAAGTAATATTTTAGAAGGTTTTAAAATTTCAAATGGGATAATGTTCTTAATTGCAGTTCCCTTTGATTTTTCGGATAATTCGTGCAATTTATCAAATAACAAAATTTGATAATAATCAGCAATATCATCGCTAAATAGATGAATTTTCATTAGTGCTTGATTTATTATTCCTTTTGGAGCACTCAAGGGTAATTTATATACCTCACCGATTGTTCCCGCACAACTAACAATTATTTCATTAGGTAAAACTTCAAATGATTTCATTTCTTGATATTTTAAATTGGAAATAAAATATGTTCCTAAAGTATAGTCGTGTTGAATAGCATTTTTCTGCTCATAAACCTTTACACAATTTTGTGTTTTGCTATCTACAAACATACCTTTAGTTAGTGAACTACCGAACGGACCTTTCTTATAATTTGCTAAATCATTTAATGTGCAAATACTACATCCTTGTGGTAAGTTCTCATAATAATTTTTATGCATTAAAAAAATATGCCAATTAAACCTATTTTTAATTTGTTTGTGGTATCTATAAATTGGAGGTCACAAACATATGAAAGAATTTAAAACATTTTTAGTTAGCTTGAATTTATCAGCTAACACAATTTCTGCATATTCAAATGCAATTACAGGATACTTTAAAAAGTACACCGAAATTACAAAGCATAATTTATTAGAATGGAAAGTTTATTTGATTGAACATTTTAAAGCCAAAACAGTAAATTTAAAAATTCAAGCAATAAACAAATATTTGGATTTTATTAAGAAATCAAACTTAAGAATCAAAGCAATAAAAGTACAGCAAAAGCCATTTCTTGAAAACGTAATTAGTGATGCTGATTACGTTTTTTTTAAGAGAAAACTTAAAAAAGAGGATAATAAAGAATGGTATTTTATCGTTAGATTCTTATGTGCTACTGGAGCAAGAATAAGTGAACTAATTAAAATCAAAGTGGAACATGTGAATGTCGGTTACATTGATCTATATACTAAGGGTGGAAAGATAAGAAGAATTTATATTCCTTTGTCTCTTAGAAAAGAAACAATAATCTGGATAAATGATTCTTTAAAAATAGAAAGCGGATATATATTTCTAAATCGTTTTGGAGAAAGAATAACAGCTCGTGGTATATCTCAACAATTAAAAAATTTTGCTATTAAATATGGAATTGATCCTAATGTTGTTTATCCTCACTCATTTAGGCATCGTTTTGCTAAAAATTTTTTGGAAAAATATAATGATATAGCCTTATTAGCAGATTTAATGGGTCATGAATCAATTGAAACAACAAGAATTTATTTAAGAAAGACAGCAAGCGAACAACAAGAAATTGTCGATAAAATTGTAACTTGGTAATATGAAAAAGCCCTTATTTTTGCAGTTGAAATAAGGGCAATCATTTCTTTTATAAATTATTATGAGAAGATTGGTTCAGTTGTTTCAAAAATTGATGTCCCATTTGATATACCTAGTTCATGGAGATGGATTAAATTAAAGATGATATTAAAAAACATTCAATATGGATTCAATGGCACAGGTCTAGATAATGGTAATGCAAAATTACTAAGAATAACTGATATTCAAAACAGCAAAGTAAATTGGTCAACATTGCCATTTTGTAACATCGACAACAAATTATTAAAAGATTACCAAATTGAAAAAGATGATATATTTATAGCACGAACAGGTGGAACAATTGGCAAGTCATTTAGGTTACAGGAAGAAAAACAAAATATAATATTTGCTGGTTATCTAATTAGATTCCAATTAATCAATCTAAAACAAAGTGAATATTTAGAGAAATATCTTAACTCATCTTTATATTGGAGCCAAGTAGCCGACAAATCAGCAGGAACAGGACAACCAAATATCAACGGAGTTTCTTTAGGCAATTTGTTAATACCTATCCCTTCAATAGCAGAGCAAGATAGATTAATTAATAGAATTAATTATTTATTTGATTTAATATAATTTGTACTTTATTTGAAATGCGTAATTGTTCTTTTTCTGGAGGTAATAATATTCTTTTTGCAAGTATTTGATTTCTATCGAGTCCAGGAATAATACTTTTTGCCTCAGAATTAAGTTGAGTAACTAAAGTATTTAAGTAAATAATTAAAAAATGAATATTAATAAAGGATTTAATTCCCATGAATTGTCGAGCAATATGAACGTCACCAATATTGTTAATTACTATTTTTCCAACTGTTCCCTTGCAAGATAACAATATATCGTCAAGTTTTGAATTAATGTATTTGTTCTTTGTATATCGGTTTATAATAATTTTATTATCATCGGTTATATTACTGGCTCCTGTGATATATGGGATACCTATGTTTTCACATGAATATTCTTCAGGTTTTAAATCAGTGCCTGATGTAAGATTTATTATCTTTGAGAGCGTTGTTTGTTCCCATTTAGGAGGCAAGTTCTCATAATAATTTTTATCGTCACCTTGATAAATATAAGATTCGTTCTTATTGCGTTTAATTTTTCCTTCTTTAATTAGTTTTTCTTTTTCTTGTTTTATACGTTCAAGAAGAACTGAAGCTGGTTCATCATTTGGATCTTGTTTTACTAATTTGCCTTCTATAGCATATTGTAATATAGATTTTTTGAGTTTTTCTGGAAACTCTTCTTCAAGCTTAGATAACTTTTCTTCAGCTAGTTCATATTCTTTTAATAATGGCTCAAAAGAATTGATTTTATCTACAATACGTTGTTGTTCTTCTAATGGTGGAAGTGGAATATTAAACTCTTTTAATGTGTTAATACTGACACCACCTATTATTCCTGTTAATGATGATTTAAAAAGCACTTGAAATTCTAACGATTGAAAAATATAAAAAAGATACAAATCATTTATTAATATCGAATCAAAACAGGCAAGTTTATTTCCAAAACACACATCTCTATCAGTAATAGCAATCTTTTTTCCTGCACTTCCTCCTTCAATACATAAAAGAACTTTATTTGCTGGTGCAATTTTAAAAACTGTATCAAAAGGGATATTTACACCATTGTTATAATGAATTGTTCTGTCAAATGTTACATCTTTGGTTGCAATAAAATCATAACCATTTATTCCAACATATTTTTTCTTTTTTTCTTCACCGTTAATGCTATTCCCAGTATATATATATGCTAGTGTTTTCAACCTAATCCACATCCAACTATCTGGAATATCAAAAGACAAATCATCTAATTTTACAGGATCATTGGTTCCTATCTTCTCATAATAGCAATTATAGGAAGTGTAATTGTTCAGATTTTTTGCAGTTTTTCTTTATTCATAATTGCGTGCAACTGCGTGCATTGTATCAAAATGGTACTCTTTTTTCAATTGAAAGAATTAGATTGAAACTAATACAAATTAATTTGCAATGCATACTAGTTTGCATTGTATACAAGTATGCGATAGTTTCAATCTGTTTTTTACTTATTTTAACATATAACATCTAGATGTTTTAAAAAAATCATGTTTTAGAAAATTCATATACTAGTCTACAAGAAATTGCTAATAAATTAAATATTAGTTTATCTAATATAAAAAAAGCAGTAAAATTACAAAAAATAAATCTTTTTTTAAAAAAAGAAGTAAAAAAAGTTATTGAAAAGTAAAACTTTAATAATAAAATAATCTTTAATATTTTCAACAAGTACTAAATTAAAAGGACTAATTATATCATTATTATTGATAAAAACTAGTCCTTATTTTTTATATTTATTATTTAAAATAAGAATATAATAATTTAATATCTTCATCACTTTCTTCAGGATATATAACAAATGGAAAAGGCATTTTTAATTGTTCATATTTTTCAATACATAATTTCTTAAATGGAAGAAGTTCAACTTTTTGAATACATTTATATTTATTTACAATTTCTCTTAATGCTAATATATCTTCTTTATTATTATTAATTGTTGGAACAATTACTTGACGAATAATAGTTTTTATATTATTTTTTTCTAAATAATCTAAGAAATTTAAAATTGTTGATAAAGATTGATTAATATATTTTTGATATTTTTCATTTGAGGAAAATTTAATATCTAATAATACTAAATCTGTTACTGATAATACTTTTTTCACATCTTCATTAAATATTGTTCCTGATGTATCTAATGCTGTATGTAAATTATTTTCTTTTAATTTCTTAAAAAGACTATAAACAAATGGCGATTGAAGAAGAGGTTCACCACCTGATATTGTTACTCCTCCATCTTTATAATAAGATAAGTAACGTTTTATTTTTTCTAAAACTTCATCATCAGTTACTTGTTTTTCTTTTTTTATTTCCCAAGTATCAGGATTATGACAATAAGGACATCTTAAAAAACATCCTTGCATGAATAAAACAAAACGAACGCCAGGTCCATCTACGGTACCTAGCGTTTGATAAGAATGAATATATCCAATCATTTAGTTTACCTTACAATGATACATGGAATGTTCTTTTAATTACTTCTCTTTGTTGCTCTTTTGATAACTTATGGAAATTAACAGCATATCCTGATACTCGGATTGTTAAATTAGGGTATTTTTCAGGATCTTCATAAGCTTCAATTAATTGTTCTTTTGTTAATACATTAACATTTAAGTGATGAGCATTTTGTTCAAAGTAACCATCTAAAATAGAAACTAAATTTTTAATTCTTGTTTCTTCATCTTTTCCAAGTGCTTGAGGAATAATTGAGAATGTATTAGATATTCCATCACGGCAACAATCATATGGCATTTTCGCAACTGAATTTAATGAAGCAAGAGCACCATTTTTTTCACGATTGTGCATTGGATTTGCACCTGGGGCAAAAGGTTCACCAGCTTTTCTACCATCTGGAGTTGAACCAGTTTTCTTTCCATATACAACATTAGATGTAATAGTTAATACAGATAATGTATGAATTGCATTACGATAGGTAGGTGTTTTCTTTAATTCTTCATAAGTTTTTTCTAGGATTTCTTTCGCAATTGAATCTACTCTATCATCATCATTTCCATATGATGGATAATCACCAATTGTTTCGAAATCAACAATATAACCATCATCATCACGAATTGGTTTGACTTTCGCATATTTAATGGCACTTAATGAATCAGTTACAACGGAAAGTCCAGCTACACCAAATGCCATGAAACGAGTTACATTGGTATCATGTAATGCCATTTGTATTTTTTCATATGCATATTTATCATGCATATAATGAATTACATTCATGGTATTAACATATAATTTACATAACCATTCTAAATAATGATTAAATCTTTGATATATTTCTTCATAATCTAAAACATCACGATTATAAACAGATATTTGTGGACCAACATGTAATTTAGATACATTGTCATATCCACCATTCATTGCAAGAAGAAGTATTTTTGGTAAATTACATCTAGCCCCAAAGAATTGCATTTGTTTACCGACTTGCATTGCGGAAACACAACATGCTATGGCATAATCATCACCATATATTGGACGCATTACATCATCATTTTCATATTGAATTGAATCAGTATCTTTAGATACTTTAGCACAAAATTCTTTAAATGGTGTAGGTAATTTCTTTGACCATAAAACTGTTAGATTAGGTTCAGCAGAACTACCTAATGTATAAAGAGTATTTAATACACGGAAAGAATTTTTTGTTACAAGTGGAACACCTTCATTAGTAATTCCCGCAATTGATTCTGTTATCCACATTGGATCTCCCCCAAATAATTCATTATATTCAGGAGTTCTTAAATGACGTGCCATTCTTAACTTCATAACAAAATCATCCATTAATTCTTGAGCATCTTTTTCAGTTAATACTTTATTTTGTAAATCTCTTTCAATATATATATCAATAAATGTGCTAGTACGTCCTAAAGACATTGCGGCACCATTTTGTTCTTTAATAGCTGCAAGATATCCAAAATATAACCATTGAATAGCTTCTTTCGCATTAGTTGCAGGAAGAGATATATCATATCCATATTGCATAGCCATTTCTTTTAAACGACCTAAGAATGTAATTTGTTGATAAAGTTCTTCAGATAAACGAATGTTATCAACATCCATTAGTTTTTTACCAATTTCTTTTTTATCATTCTCTTTTTGTTTAATTAGATAATCTACACCATATAAAGCAACTCGACGATAGTCACCAATGATACGTCCTCTACCATATGCATCAGGAAGACCAGTTATTACTCCTGTTTTTCTTGCTAAACGCATATCTTCAGTATATACACGATATACTCCATCATTATGAGTTGTACGATATGTAAATTTCTTTTCTACTTCAGGAGATAAGGAATATCCATAATTAGCTAATGCGCTTTTAACCATACGCATTCCACCAAATGGATTTACACCACGTTTAAGTGGTTTATCTGTTTGAATACCTACGATAATTTCATTTTCTTTATCTAAGTATCCAGGTTCATAAGAAGTAAGAGAAGAAACAATTTCTGTGTTTACATCTAAAACACCATTATTCTTTCTTTCTTGTTCTAATAATTTTTGTAATTTTACATTTAATTGAAGTGTTCTTTTAGTTGCTCCTTCAAGAAATAAAGCATCGCCTAGATAAGGTGTGTAATTTTGTTTAATAAAGTCACTGACATTAATTTCATTTTGCCATGCTCCTGGTTTAAATCCATTCCAAGCTGAAAATTCCATTTTAATTATCCCCTTTCAAAAAAGATATAGTGTAATTATAGCATTCATTTTATAAATAGTCAAATAGAAAGCATTTTTTTATATTATGAAAAAATTTCATAATTTAATTTAGAATTTTGTCATATTTTTTTTATTAATGACATAAAAATTATCTTTAAAAAATGGTTTATTTAGGCCTAAAATGATTGATAATTTACTGCATTTCGTGTATAATATTAATACATGGAGGAATACCCAAGAGGCTGAAGGGGCTGGCTTGGAAAGCTAGTAGATCAGTAACATGGTGCGAGGGTTCGAATCCCTTTTCCTCCGCCATTATAATTTCGGTAAGAATTAGATTGAAACTAATATCAATATATTTGTAATACAAATTTATTTTTAATACAAATTTATTTGTAATACAAATTTATTTGTAATACAAATTTATTTTTAATACAAATTTATTTGTAATGTTAACTTGTTTATAATTGTTTCAATCTTTTTTATTTTGTCTGGATAATTAACATATAAATTTTTTAATAATAGATCATAGAAAATGAAATGGATTTTTTTAGGATTTTTTTCTTTGATTAAATCAATTGATGATTAATAATTAGTTGATATTTGAAATTTGCTGCTTTTAAAAAAGACTATAATAGGAAAAAAATTAACTTGCTGAAGCATTTATTAAAGAACTACACTTTACTTTAAAAAATGGTACGACTGATTTACGTGATACCTTTTTATTGTTCAAGATAAATTTCAAGTTTGTCTCGATTACTTTAAAGTTAAATACTAAATATATTAAGAGTTTCTGATATGTATTTATATTATAATTCAATCTAATAAATGTCGGTTTAGATTTAAGAAAATTACTTATATATATTACAATATAGGTATGTTAGGGGCATTTCATATGATTTTTCAAGAATCTAATATAGTTGAACTCGAAGAAAAATTTACAAATAATATTTGTAAAGAAATTGTTTTATTTTTAAATGCTGATGGTTGCACTATATATATTGGTGTAAAAGATGATGAAACCATAATAGGTAGATCAAATATAGATGAAACTTGTAGATCTTTTGCTGATATTATAACCCAACAAATTGAACCTAATCCTCAAGAACTAATAAAAAATGAATTGATTTTTGCATAAAATAAACAATTGTAAATTATAAAAATAAATCACCAATAGCTATTATGTTTTTGGTGATTTTTATTTAATTAATAGTTAAATGTCTAAACATAAAATATAATAAAACATATATAAATAATAACAATAATATATTGATGATATATTGTTTAAAAAATATAATCATATTACTTTACAAATTATTAAAAATGTTTTATCATAATACGTAATTGGAGGGAATTTTATGTTCAAACGTAAATTTAATAATTTAAAATTTATAAAAAAATATTTTCAATTTGGTTTAATTATAACAATTTCATTTTTAATTATTTTAGCTTTATTTGTTCATCCAATACCATCATCAGCTGTTTCTAATAATGATATTTTAGAAAACGATGGTATTGTTCGTCCTCAATCAATTGATGAAGGATTATCACGTAAAACATTTTCTGAAATGCAAGGAAGAAGAGTGACAATTAGAGAACCTTACATGGAAGTTCTTGATCGAAATATTGAAAGATCTAAAACCCAAGATTTATCTGATATATTTACTTTTGTTGATCCAAATACTAATCAACCTTATCAAGGAGAAGGAAAAGAATTAGCATATATTGATTTTAGTAAAGAAGGAAATCTAAATAGTACCGAAGAAAATGTATTAGGAGATTTAAAACATCCAAGATATCCAATGAGAGGATTAGATAAAGGGGAAAGAAAATATTTTAGTGATTTTGTGAAATACATGTTGTTGCGTCAATCGTGGTTTTATCGTACGCAATCAATGGTTGATATAAATAATGGTGAACTTAAAAAACATCCAGCAGCTGATTATATTTATGGACATATTGATGATAATGCTAAAGCTGTAAAGAAATTAATAATTTCAGATCCAATATATCGATCACCAATGACTACAGGTTTATATCTTGCTCCAGGTGAAGTAGCAACAGTCACTGTTAAAGGATTAAAAGAAGGAGAAAAAATAAAATTAACAACTCATCAACAAGATTCTTTAGGATATGATGGTGGCTTTAGTGATAACTTTAATCCTAATACTGATCCATCATATAGTAAACTTTCCTCAACGGAAAAATATTTTCGTTATTGGGATTTAAAACTTATTGAAGAAGCTGCTAATGCTTCAAAAGAAGGAAGAAAAGCCAATTATACACAGTTTGATTTTAGTTTACAAGGTCAATGGAAATGGCAAAATCAAAAAGTACCTTGTATGGGCTCTGTTTTTGAAATATCAAATGGAACTCAACAAATAGGTAGTATATATGGTGGACCATTATATTTACAACCAACTTCTTCAGCTGTGGAAATAGAAATATCTGGTGCCTTAGAAACCCCACATTATATTTTAGGTGTCACAACAAAAGCAGAATTTGAAAATAATTTACGTAATGCTCCAGGATTAATTGCCACATTAGATGTGGAAAATGGTCAATTAATTGGACTTGCAAATTATATGCAAGAATGTGATGATATTGAAAAATTAGCTTATTTTTGGCATTCTGTATTTGCCATTAATTCATCATTAAATGGTAGATCATATAATTATAATATTACAATGTCTTACGATATTCATGTTCCTGCAGGTGAGGCAGTTGCTCTTAATTCATCATTTTGTGCTCAACCATATGGATGGTTTAAAACATGTATGAATTATGAAGATCTTACAACTAAAGGAAACTGGGGAACATTTCATGAATTAGGACATGTTCAAGCTAAAACATATGGTGTTAATTGGGGAATGTGTAATAGTACATGTAAAGAACCATGTGAAGGAGAAGTATGGAATAATACATTGATTGTATTGATGTATTCGTTGTTATGTAATATGGATCCACGAATGACAACAATAGAACATGGAGAATTTGTATATCCATATACAGCTGTTGAAAGATCAATGAATGTGCAAGATGTTGAAGATTATCATGATTTTAATAATACCAAAGGAGCTCATTTTGATCAATTATCTTTATATGCAACATTAATTCATTCATTTGGACCAAGTAGATTTGTTGACTTCTTTTATTCTTATAAAATAAATAAATCATATTGTCCTGAAAGTAGAGCTGATTTTATTTATCGAATGGGATTAATAAATCATGTCAATTTATTTAATTGGATTAATGAAAATTATCATGGTAATGTTCAAGAATCATCATTTACTCCTGAACAATGGCATTATTTACAAACATTACCTGATTTTTATCCAATAGCATATCGATATAGTAATGGTATAGATGGAAATGAAACAGCTCGTAAATATGAAGTAGATGGTAAATTTAATACTATATTTGATTTATCTAATGATAATATCATTTCACCTAAATCATTTAAAATCATTGATGTAACAGCTCCATTATATGGAAATATTATATATGATTCCAATAATTTAAAAGTAACTTATACTCCACCCAAAGAAATAAGAGAAAATGATTGCTTTGATATAATTGTACAAACAGAAGGAGGACGTATAGTAACTTTAAATGTTAATTTTAAACTTTTATATCGTGGAACATATGCTGAAGTATGGAATTTACGTAATGATGTAGAACCTAAACAATCAGTTCAACAAGCTTTAGAAGAAGTAAATGGTAGAAATCCAGATCGTATTGAAGAAAGTAATATAGCTGGTAAGGCTCGTTTTACAGCCGCCCCAACAAATCGTGAATTATATCATTTACGTTTTAAATTTGTGGCTAATCAAGAAGGATTACATCAATTTTATTTAAAAGCTGATGATGCATCAAGTGTTACTTTTTATCGCGATAATGAAAATGGTGAAAGTATTGGTAATCTCTTCACAACAAAAGATGTTTCTAATTATGGAAGTAATAATGTTGAAGTTACATTAAATGTTAATGATACATTATATGTCGATTGTTATTTAGTAAATTGGGGTGGACCAGGTAATTTATATGTAGGCGTTAAATTCCCCAATAGTGATAAAATTGAAGATATCCCATCTAATAATATAATAAATGCTAATGTCACAAATGAAGAATTAGAAATAGCAGATGAATTTAAAGGATGGCAACCCCAATTTTTAGATAGTATTAAAGATGAACCAATTGATTATAAAACAGAAAAAAATAATTGGGAAATTATTGAGTGTCCAGTTGCTCATATCAATGATGGGCAAGGAATAAATGCCTTAATTGATAATGATGAAAGTACATATTATCATTCTAGTTATGCAGGTAATAAACCACCATATCCTCATACAATTATTATTGATTGTAAAGAAGAAATATTTGCTAATTATTTTGAAATCTTAAGAAGAGGAAATCAAAACGATAAAATTATTAATTTTAAATTATATTGTGCTAAAAACATAGTTAATGATTTAGCGCCAAATGATGAAGATTATGAACTTTTATTTGATGGATTAACAGAAGATCCTAATTCATTAAAATATAGAATTAATTTTAATGAAAGAGCGATTAGATATTTTAAATTAGTGATTGTACAAACAGCAGGACAAACAGTTATAAAAGAATTAACTGCAGGAAGAACAGTATCATTAGAACAAACAGTTAGACCTAAAAATTATGAACAAGAAAATCAAGGATTTATTGAAAATAGTGCTAATGGTAAATTAACAACAAAAGAAGAAGGATCATATTATATCTTTTCTTTTTTAGGAACTGGTTTTGATATATTTGCTGATACAGATTTAAGTTATGGATCAGGAATTGTTTATGTTGATGATGTTTTAGTAGGAAATATAGATTTAGCAGAAAAAAGGATATTTAATAAATGTGTTTTTCGTAAACATGATTTAGAAATAGGGAATCATGTTGTGAAAATTGAAACAAATACATCGTTATTATTTAATATATCATTTATTAATGTCGATTATCAAACGCCTGTTGAAGAAAAAGATTTTCCAACAATTGCTGATGATTATGGTGATGAATCACCATTAATATTTTCAACTGAATGGAAAACAATTGTTCCTGAATATAAAGAATTAACAAGTATCAAATTTCTTAATAATGTTCCTGATGGTTATAATGACACGTATTTAAGAATGAATGATTACATTCGTATTTATCAAAAAGAAGATGATAAAACAAAAATTGCTTTTGTTTATAAAGGTAATATATTATCACCATCAGAATGTGGGTTTTTATTTGCAGGATGTACTAATTTAAAAGAAATTGTCTTTGATAATTTTGATACAACATCAATGAGAAGTACAATATCAATGTTTAGTGATTGTAATAAATTACAAATTCTTGATTTAAGTAATTTTAAAACAAATCAAACATTATTTTTAAGTTCAATGTTTGCAAATTGTAATTCCTTAACTGAACTTAATTTATTAGGATTAAATATTAAAAAAGAAGCTAGTTTAGTTGATATTTTTCTTTTCTGCTCTAATTTAAATAAATTACATGTTCCTAATGAATTCTTAGTTGATGGCATTATCTTACCTAATCAATTTGTTGATGTGGAAACAAAAAATATTAGTAATGAATTAAATACCAATAATGCTGGACATATTTTGTTACTACATCAAGATCATTCATTTACCGAACATATCGCATTAGTAAATCCAACTTGTCTAAGAAATGGTACTAAAGAATATTATTTATGTGCTTGTGGTTCCTATAGTTTTGATGGTACAAATGAAACTAATGATAATATTGAAATTAAAGCTTTAGGACATCAAGAAGAAACAGTTAAAGGATATGATCCTACATGCACAAAATCAGGATTAACTGATGGTACACGTTGTGCAATTTGTCATGAAATATTAACAAAGCAACAAGAAATACTAGCTTTAGGACATCAAGGAGAAATAGTTAAAGGATATGATCCTACTTGCACAAAATCAGGATTAACTGATGGTGTTCGTTGTGCAGTTTGTTATGAAATATTAACAAAGCAACAAGAAATACCTGCAACTGGTCACAAAGAAGAAATAATTAAAGGATATGATGCAACATGTACAACACCAGGGTTAACTGATGAAGTTCATTGTTCAGTTTGTCATGAAATATTAGAAGAACAACAAGAAATACCTGCAACTGGTCATGAATGGGGCAACTGGGAAGTTGTTAAAGAACCTACATATAAAGAAGAAGGATTAAAAGAAAGAAAATGTCCATTTGGACATGTGGAAACAGAGATAGTACCAATGTTAACAAAAGATTATAATTCATTAATTGTTGGTATTGTTATTGGATGCAGTGTATTATTGATTGGAACTATTATAATTATAATATTGATTCGTAAAAAAAGATTAAATAAAAAGGGATGAAAACCTAATTAGGTTTTTACCCCTTTTCTTTATCATTAAATGTTACTTTAACTAAAGCCATTTGTAATGAATTGTGTAAATCTTGACGCCTTTCGAATCCTTGAATTAACCAACAATTAACAGCTTCCCATATTGAAAATGTACCAACAATACTAACAATTTCCAAAATTATTAAATTATTATTACTTAATGTCATAAAGAAATACAAAGCTAAAGCAAGAGAACCAAAAATTAATAAAAAGATACCTAAAATACGATTACGACGTATATCATCTAATTTATCATATACTTGTAAATTGTAATGATCTTGCAAAGCTTTTTTAATTAATTGTTGTTCATCATTTGATAAATCTTTACCAATAAAGTTTATAGTAATATCATATTCTGAAGGAACAAAATATATTTGTTTATCAATATAATTATAAATATCTTCATTAATTATTTCATAATCAGCAGGTGCTAATGGATCAAAAATAGGAAAATCATCTGGTAAGACAACATCTATTTTAATAGTTCCATCTTCCTTTAAACGTTTTTTTAAGAACTTATTGTTTGTGTATTTATTTTTAATATCTTGCTTTAAAATTTCCATTCTTTGTTTATAAATTTCTCTTTTCTTCATTTTAAACCTCTTTAATAAAACTTGTTATATTATTTTATCATGATTTTAAATGAATGTCAAAAAGATGAACAATTTATTCTGTTATTATTTTATGATAAATTCATATTGTATTATCTTATGATTATTTTTTAATTTCTTATTCTTGATTTTCATAAAAATATTTTATATAATAATATATATTTATTAATTATCTGGAGGTATTAAATGAAATATTTTGCCTTAGGACGTGGTTTATATGCTTATGATGAAGATAATAATCAATTATTTGCCTTTGTTAACGACATGTGGAATAAAATCGCAATAGATTATAATGAATTAACAAAATATCATAAACCAGAAGAAATGACAGAAGAAGAAATGTTAAAAAAAACTAATCATGATTTATCATCTTATAAAATTCGTTTACCTGATTTATATTCACCGTTAATTCAAGATGGTCATATGGGAATTTTAGACCACATGAAAATTAATGCTCGTGGTGGTTATGTTACTAATGTTTGGCATGAAACAGATGGCTATATTGAATATAGTGCTTATATGAATTATCGTTCATCTTATGATATTGATGAAGGACATTTCTTTGCTTCCATCAATTATTTAACATTCATACCTTATGCGGAAAAAGGTTATCAATTCTTTGAAAATAAATTAAAAGAGAAGAATATGACAGTACCAGAATTTAGATATAAAATAATTGAAACAATATTGTATCGCTATATTCCTACATTGAAAGAAGAACATATTAATATAATAAAATCTTTTTTTGAAGAATATATGAAAGAAGATTTATCATTATTTGATATTAAAGATGTTTCGATAATTGGCTGTCGCTTTATGGATAGATTATATGTATATCATGGATTAACATTACCAGTAACTGATAAAATTAGAGATATTCTTACAGAAAATTTATTTATGTTCACATGTTTTACAGATAAATCAAGAAAAGCAAGTGAAATATTAGCAAATGCTCCTATTGTACCTGAATTAACTGAAGAAGATTATAATCATTTAGAACATTATTTTAATCAATTATGGCATCGCTATTTTTAAACATTTAGAAGGATAAATATGTCAAATATTATAATAACTATTATAGTATGTTTATTATGTTCACTAGGAGCTGGAATTGGAACAGGGTTTGCGGGAATGAGTGCCGCTGCAGTAATTGGACCAGTACTAACTACCTTTTTAGGAATTCCAGCATATCAAGCAATAGCAATTGGACTTGCTAGTGATGTATTAGCAAGTGCCTTTACAGCTTTTTCTTATTATCGTAATAAAAATTTAGATATTAAAAATTCATTACCACTATTAATAAGTGTTCTCATTATGACAATTGTTGGTAGTTTTGTTGCTAAATTTGTTCCTGATAGAACAATGGGTGTAACAATGCAAATAATGATGCTTTTATTAGGATTAAAGTTTATTATATTTCCTTCAAGAAGAACAAAAGAACAAATGAATGAAGTAAGTAAAAAGAAAAGAATAATTAAATCAATTATTGGCGGAACAATTGTTGGATTTATTTGTGGATTTGTTGGAGCTGGAGGAGGAATGATGTTATTGTTAGTATTAACAGCATTCTTGGGATATGAAATTCATGTTGCAGTTGGTACAAGTGTATTTATAATGGCATTAACTGCTCTAACAGGTAGTATAAGCCATTTTGTCATTGATGGACTTCCTAATATTTTACCATTGATATTGTGTATTATATTTACTTTGATTTTTGCTAGCATATCTGCCAAGATTGCTAATAAATCTTCATCTAAAGTTTTAAATAGAGTAGTTGGAGTTGTTTTAGTTATTACTAGTATTACTATTATTATTGTTAATGTTGTTTAAATAAATATATAATATTAAATAATATATTATAAGAAAGGCTATTTATAAAATATGAATGAAAAGAAAATGAATTATGAAAGAAAACGAGTTGCTACAGTAGAAGAAATGTATAAAGCTGTGGAAGATGGTTATGTTTTCACTAGACTAATTATTTCCTTAGATAAATTTAAAGACATGTACGAATATGCTTTAAAGCAAGAAGATTCATCAACAAAATTTCAAGTTTTAGGTTCAATTTATTCCACAGGTTTAGGATTAAGAGGAAATAAAGATTTAAAAAAAGCTCAAGAATATTTCTTAAAAGGTGCCGAACTTAATGATCCAATTTGTCAATTTCAAATAGCCAAATATTATTTAAGAGGATTAGCAGGTATTCAAGATATAGAAAAAGGGAAATATTATTTAACTCAATCAGCATTATATGGTGTACCATGGTCACAATTTAAATTAGGATATTTTTATGAAATTGGTAAATATTTTCCTAAAAATGAAGAAGAAGCTTATAAATGGTATACATTATCCGCAAATCAAGAATATCCTGATGCTTTATATAGTTTAGGTGTTTTTTATGAAAAAGGCATATATGTAAATAAAGATTATAATAAAGCATTAGAATTATATATCAAAGCCGATGAAAAAGGTAATTCTGATGCAACATTTAGAATAGGTGTCTTTTACCTTGATGGTATAGTTTATCAAAAAGATGAAACTAAAGGTTTAGAATATATTCAAAAAGCTGCTGATAATGCATCTACCCAAGCCCAATGTTTTATAGGTTTAAGATATCAATCAGGAAATGGCTTTGAACAAAGTGATGAAGATGCTGTCTTTTATTTTCAAACAGCCGCAATGGCAAGAGATGCTATGGGACAATATTTATTAGGAACATGTTATGAAGATGGAAAAGGAATAGAAAAAGATCTTAATTTAGCTGTTAAATTATATCAAAGTGCCGCTGATGCAGGAATAATAGAAGCCCAAGTTGCTTTAGCAATGCTTTATTTAGTTGGCAAAGGTGTTAGAAAAAATATTAAAAAAGCTAAAGAATTATTAACAAAAGCAAGTGAAGCAGGAAATGAATTTGCGAAAGAAACATTAAATACTTTATTTAATAATAACATATAAAAAAGACCTAATTTTTAAACTAGGTCTTATGTTATAAAATTATTTATCTTTAAAATATTTTTCGTAAATAAATTTTACTTGTTCAGCAATTTCATAATTTACTTGATTGTTATAATATTCTGTGTTCACATCTAATAAATAATCTAAACTAACATTTAATACTTCAGCTATTCTTTTTAATTGATTTAAGTTAGGTTCTTGAAATCCACTTTCAATACGAGAGTAGCTAGGTTGTATCATTGGAATTAACTTTGCAATCTCTGTTTGGGTTAAACCTTTTTCTAACCTTGTCTGATAAAGTCTTTTGCTAAAAGCAGTGCTTTCTGGCATTATTTGCTCCTTTCTAATTATATATATTATAAATATAATATTATTAAAATGTAATATTATATTGTTTAATTTTAATATTAAATATGTTATTTTCTCATTATTCGATTTTATAAATTTTTGCGAATTTATAATATTTTCGTATATATTTTACAACAATTTTTCAAAAAAGAAAAGAAATTTTTAAAAAAAATTAATTAAAGGAAATAAAAAAATGAACACAAAAAAAGATATACATGTATTAATAGCTCCTGATTCATTTAAAGAAACTATGTCATCAATTGAAGTTAGTAATATAATATATGATGAACTTCATCAACTTCATCCTAATTGGCTAATTAAGAAAATGCCAATTGCTGATGGAGGGGAAGGAAGTCTAGATATAATAGTTGCAGCAACTAATGCGAAAAAGATTGATGTGATGACATATGGACCAAATAATGAAAAAATTAAATCATCTTATGCTTATTTAGAAGAAGAAAATAAAGTGATTGTGGAAGTGGCAAATCATGTTGGATTTAATTATAAAAATATTAATTCAACCCCAGCCAATACATCCACATATGGTATTGGCTACACCATCAAAGAAGCTTTAAAACATCACCCAAAAGAAGTATATATTTGTTTAGGTGGAAGTATTACTAATGATGGAGGATGTGGAATTGCTTGTGCATTAGGAGCAAAATTTTATAATAATCGTGATGAAGAGTTTATACCTGTAGGAAATAATCTTCAGGAAATAAAACGAATAGATACTTCATTATTAAATTTAAATGGAGCTAAAATAATTGGCTTATGTGATGTTACTAATCCTTTATATGGAAAAAATGGTGCAAGCTATGTTTTTGCAAAACAAAAAGGTGCAAATGAAAAAATGATAGAAAAATTAGATAAAGGATTAATTCATTTATCTAATGTTGTAAAAGAATGTATCAATAATGATTTATCTAATACAAATGGAACTGGTGCAGCAGGTGGTATTGGTTTTATGATTGTATCTTTATTACAAGGAAGATTGCAAAAAGGAATTGAAACAATTTTAGAATTTAATCATTATGATGAAATAATTAAAGATATAGATTTAGTAATTACAGGTGAAGGAAAATTAGATCATCAAAGTTTTCAAGGAAAAGTAATTGATGGTATTTTACAACATAATCATCATGTTGCAACAATAGCTATTGTTGGTAAAAACATGTGTGATGAAACATTTTATAAATCTAAAGGACTTTTAGAAGTTTATGAAACTAATGAAACAAATCAACCAATGGAAATTGTGAAAGAAACATGTCAAGAAGATTTAAGAAAAACAATTCATAAAATTAAATATCCTTATTAAAAGCCTATACATTAATATCATTTAATCATAAAATAGATTAGGTGATTAATATGTTTTTAAGTCAAAGTCATATATATCAAGCTTTGATAGCAACTCTTTTTACTTGGAGTATTACTGCATTAGGTGGAGCAACAGTATTCTTTTGTAAAAAAATAAATCAAAATATAATGTCCTTAATGTTTGGTTTTGGTGCAGGTGTAATGATTGCAGCATCAATCTTTAGTTTAATATTACCAAGTATTGAATTATCAAATGAATTAAATCAAACACCATGGGTAATGGCAATGGTTGGTTTTTTAATTGGTGGATTATTTATATTACTTATTGATTTACTCCTTCCGCATTTACATATAAATCATAATGAAGCAGAAGGAGTAAAATCATCATTTAGTCGTAAAGTATTATTAGTATTTGCCATAACTCTTCATAACATTCCCGAAGGTTTAGCAATCGGTGTTGCCTTTGGTGCCTCATTTTTAGGAATCACTTCATCAACAATTCAAGCAGCATGGATTTTAGCGATAGGAATTGGTTTACAAAATTTTCCTGAAGGAATGGCAGTAAGTTTACCTTTAAGAAACGAAGGAATGAGTCGAAGAAAATCTTTCTTTTATGGGCAAGCTAGTGGAATTGTTGAACCTATTGCTGGAGTAATAGGTGCTTTACTTGTTAAAAGTGTTCGTTCATTTTTACCTTTAATTCTTGCTTTTGCCGCTGGAGCTATGATTTATGTAGTAGCAGAAGAAATGATTCCATCAGGTAAAACAAGTAAAGAAAATAAATTAGGAACTATTGGTGTTATGATTGGATTTGCAATAATGATGGCTTTAGATTTAGCTTTAAGCTAAATAAATATTTTATAAATATCTAGAGTATCGATTACTAAAAAACGTTTTCATACAACTTTTTGCAAAAATTTATTAAAAATTGCGTCTATTGTTATGTAGAAGCTATTTTTAAATAATTTTTATTATAATAATTCAAATGAAATATGTTAATTTAGATGAGGTGAAATAGTGAGGGATTCAGAAGACATATATTTTGATTTAATAAATTTTAATGAAGATGCTTGTTATAAATTATATGAAGAATTTCATGCATTAATTTGGTATCTTGCAAGATCCAAGATTAATGATATTGAAGTTATTAAAGATTTAGAATTAGAAATTTATGAAAAAATCATTCTAAATACTTATCGTGTAAAAGATCCAAAAAAATTTAGAAGTTATGTATGTTCAATAATTAATCATACAATACTTTCTAAAATGAGAGAAAAAGTAAGAGAACAAATAGAAATTATTGAAAGTGAAGAACTAGAATTAAAAATATTTGAAAAAGAAATGAATAGAGAAAGAAATATTTCATTTGATGATGTTTTAGAATATTTAAATGAAGATGAAAGGGACATTGTCTATGATTATATAGTATTACAAATGCCTTTTCGAAATATAGGTAATGTTTTAAAAATGTCAGAACATAAAGTTAGAAGAAAATATAATAATGCTATTAAGAAAATTAGAATCAATTTAGATAAAGAAGGATATTATGTTCGTCCATTACAGAAAGATAAAATAAATGTAACATTAGATGTTGTTAAAAAAGAAGAAAAAGAGGAAATTAATGAGCTGGAATGATAAAAAATTAGAAGAGATGTTAAAACAAAATATAGAAGATGCTACAAGTGATTGTCCAAATACAAGAATTGAATCTGTAGCAATGATGAAAGAAATTCTTCGCAAGAAAAGAGAAGAAGAGGCTGCAAAGTCTTTGGAAGCAAAGACTAGAAAATATAATTTCGTATCTAAATTATGTTTTGCAGTATTGATTTTTTTCATAGGTTTTATAGCCGGCATTGTATCTATGAAATTTATCAATTCCCCAGAAATGTTTATTTATGAAAGTGATGCCCCAAAAGATGTAAAAAAATACAAAGATCATATAGATACATGTATATCTTTTGGATCAGTTCAAACCCTAGATGTACTCTATAAAGCAGGAATTATTTCCCAGATGGGACATGATACATTGTCTCAAGAGTACAAGGATAATTCACAGTTTATAGTCTATTATGGTACCAAAGACAATACTGATCAAATTGTCTTAATAGATGTAAACAAAAAAATCCATACTGTATCTCCAGGGTTTTTATACACAGCTAATGAATTATTAGATTACTGCAGTAGTTTAGTTAATTCAGAATTTGATGATTTGTACCTAAATGAAAGACAAACAGGATTATATATGCAAATTGGTTATTATTGTGATGGAACTAGCGAATTAGCATCATTTCATGTTTCTCATCAATTTATGTATGATAATCAACAATATGTTGTGTATTATAAAGATCAAGCATTTAAATCTTATCAATTATAGAGGCAAAAGATGAAGAAAATAAGCATGTTTCTAATATGTTTTGTATTAATCTTTATATTAGCATCTGTAAATACATTTGCTATTATTGGTTATTCATCATCTCTTACATTTAATGAAGTAAATGATATTAAAGAGATGGTTTCAAAAACATTGAAGGTGGATACTTACAGTACAGAAGTAATAAATGGGATAAATGAAAAAAATAAGTATGTACTGGTAGAAGGATTGGAAAAGGGATATTTAATCTATAATAGAAAGTTAAAGGATTATGTAGAGTATGCCGAAGATAGTTCATCGCCATATCGTGGCATTACAGATAAAAAAATCTATGTAGCTCCTACTTATTATTATAGAATAGACAATAATAACATGATCTCTGTGAATAATGAAATGATAATTCCTATGGAGGGCATTAAGAGCTTAAAAAGTTTAGAAAAAGATATTGATACTAATTATAAAGTTACTTTAAATGAAGCATCAACTATGAGTGGTAATGATTTACCTACACAAGCTGAAGTCCCATGCAAATATTATTTTGAAAAATTAAGTAATAATATGGGTTCACAAACTTTAGCTGGACCAGAAGGCTGTTGTGGATTTGTTGCTATCACTACTATTCTAAGTTATTTTGATAGTTATTTAAATGATACAATTATTCCTGAAGAATATGATGAAGAAGTTATATTAAAAGATGGTGTAGATAGTATAGTTGATTATTATAATCCACCTGGTATTACTTATGAATTTCAATATTTATTAATGGATTTTGCTATGGACAATGGCATTATTCATGGTAATTATGGAATAACCATTAAAGAAGCTAAAAATATTATGACAGAATACATTATTAATGAAAGAGGATTAGAAGCTTTAGTATTTCAATGTAATAATTTAAGTGAAATAAAAGAAGCAATAGTAATAGATAATCCTGTATTAATTGGAATTCAAGGAAGAGATACCGATTTAAGTGCTGATTGGATTTCTCATGCTGTTGTTGGTTATGCTTATGATGAAATTGGTATTATTGCTAATTTCCTAGATGGAGGATATACACCAGCCGCACATATTAATAAATTCACTTTACTTGGAGGAGTTTTTGTACATTTTTATATGCCACATGTCCATACAACAAATTATCATAAAAGAGATGGCGATAAATGCATGAAAGGTATATGTTTAAGAGATGAATTTGTATCACAACATGAAAATTGTTTTTATAGTGACATGGATTTAATATCACATCGAATTAGCTGCGCCGATTGTGGTTATCAAGCCGTGGAATTACATCGATACAAAAGGATCGATACTGATTATTATGTGTGTGAATATTGTCATTACGTTAGTGATTGCGGATTTTTAAACAGAGTTAATGATAAAATGTCTTAAGTTGAAAAAAATGATGTAAGTAATAAAGTAATCAGGCTTTAATCTCAATTTGGAAAATTGATGTTGAATTGATTATATGTAGAGATACATATAACCAATTCTTTTTATTTTTGCATAATATTCTTTGACAGTTTATATTGTAGCATAATATTCTTTGACAGTTTATACTGTAGCATAATATTCTTTGACAGTTTATATTGTAGCATAATATTCTTTGACAGTTGTATTTATTAACAAATTCTATTATAAAGTTGTAGCATAATATTTTTTGACAGTTTATACTGTAGCATAATATTCTTTGACAGTTGTATTTATTAACAAATTCTATTATAAAGCTGTAGCATAATATTCTTTGACAGTTTATATTGTAGCATAATATTCTTTGACAGTTTATATTGTAGCATAATATTCTTT
>CANQVC010000007.1 GCA_947627195.1 uncultured Bacilli bacterium | reverse complement strand
AAATATTAAAAAAATCCCTTACTTATTGATTAGTAAGGGATTTGTCGCATAATAACTGTCAAACTCGGGTTATATCACAACTTTTCTTTTTTTCAAAATAAATAATTATCTTTTTTGTTTTTCTTAAGAAAAATTTAAAAATATTTTTAAAATTTTCTTGAATTTTTTTGAATTATTTTGTATAATATTAGTGTAGGAGGAAAATTATGAGTATAGAATGGTTTTCAAGAAGTTCAAATGGACTAGCAACGATTTATGAAACAAACATAACACTCAATACTGTTGCATCAAATCATTTTAAAAGTGCTTATGGAACTTTAATTGGTTATGATAAAGCTAATAACGATTTATTAATTAAATCAATTAATAAAGATGAAGTTACTATGGGTATTTATGATGATACAGAAATTCATAAGATTTCCATTAAACCTAGTTATGGAAGAATAAACGGAAAACAAATAATAAACAAATTATGCAATTTCTTTCCCCTAGATTTTTCTAAAGATGCGTTTCATAAATTTGAATGCGAATGGGATGTTCAAGATAAGACTTTAAAAGTCAAATTATTGAGGGAGGTTAAATAATATGTTTATGGAATATACTGATCTTCAAACATCAATGTTAATCATTTGGACTATTTTAATTGTTGGAACAGTTATTATCGAACTATCAACAACAAATCTTGTAACAATTTGGTTTTCTGTGGGCGCAATTGGTGCTTTAATTGCTACAGTATGTGGATTGAATATTTATTTTCAATTAGGTATATTTGTAGTTATGACAATAATTGCTTTATTTGCTACAAGACCATTAGTTAAAAGAATACAAAGTAGAGAAGTAATTCATACAAATGCTGATAGGGTAATTGGAATGGTTGGCGTAATTACATTACCATTTAAAGATAATGAAGTTGGGCAAGTACGTGTAAATAATGTTGTATGGCGTGCCGTGTGTTTAAATAATGATTCTTTCTTTGAAGGAGAAAAAGTTCAAGTTGACGCAATAAGTGGAACGAAATTAATTATATCGAAAATAATTAACAATCAAACCATTGAACATTTATAGTAAGGAGGTATAAAAATGGACTGGTGGTTTTATGTAATAATTTTTATTGTTGTTTTAATAATTGCTTTAGCAATTTCGGGTATTCGTATTGTTCCGCAAGCTAAAGTATATGTTGTGGAAAAATTAGGGTTGTATAATCGAACTTTAGGCGCTGGTTTTCACTGGATAGCACCTTTCTTCTGTCGCGTTGCCAAAAAGATATCTTTAAAAGAACAAGTTATGGATTATGATCCACAATCTGTTATTACAAAAGATAATGTAACAATGCAAATTGATACTGTAGTATTTTTTGAAATTACTGATCCAAAATTATATACATATGGTGTAGAAAATCCTAAAATGGCATTGGAAAAATTAACATCAACAACATTACGTAATATTGTTGGTGCTATCGAATTAGACGAAACATTAACAAGTCGTGATTTAATTAATAGTAAAATGACAGAAATATTAGATGTTGCTACTGACCCATGGGGAATGAAAGTAACGCGTGTTGAATTAAAAAATATTTTGCCACCTAAAGATATTCGTGAAGCAATGGAAAAACAAATGCGTGCCGAACGTGAAAGACGTGAAGCAATTCTAAAAGCTGAAGGTGAAAAGAAATCAATGATTTTACAAGCTGAAGGTGTTAAAGAGTCACAAATATTACAAGCTGAAGCTAATAAACAGGCTGAAATTTTAAAAGCTGAAGCAAAACGACAAGCATTGATAGCTGAAGCTGAAGGTCAAGCTGAAGCAATATTAAAAGTGCAACAAGCTCAAGCTAAAGGTATTGAATTAGTAAGAGAAGCCCAAGCAGATAATGCTGTATTAACATTAAAAGCTTATGATGCTTTAGTTGAAGTTTCTAAAGGACAAGCAACTAAATTAATTATCCCATCAGATATACAATCAATGGCTGGTTTAGTAGCTAGTCTAAAAGAAGTTGGAACAGATATGCCTACAGATGCAACAAAAAAAATTAAATAATTTAATCAAGGTGATTCCTAAAAATAGAAATCACCTTTTTTATTTTCCTAAACAGAAGCGAGAAAACAATGTATCTAATAATTCTTCATTATTAACTTCACCTATAATTTCACCTAATTCTATCCATGCTTGATGTATATCGACATTAGCAATATCAACTGGTAAATTATTATTTAAAGAATCTAAGGCATCAAGTAAATGTTGCTTTGCTAATTTTAATTTAGAAATTTGTCTAGCATTGCCAATATATGATGCATCTATTTGTCCAACTGAAGATATATGGAATATATCTTTTATTTTTATTTCTAACTTTTCAATATCATCAGTATCATAACTAGATATTAAAATATAATCTTTTAATTTGTCATAATTTAATTTATTATCTAAATCTTTTTTGTTAACCACAATTATTCTATTTTTATTGTTTGTCATCTCAATTAATTCTAAATCCATTGGATGTAACTCTCGGCTATTATCTAAAACCAAAATAACAAGCTCAGCTTCTTGGGCTATTTTTTTAGTTTTTTCAACACCTATTTGTTCAACTTCGTCAATTGTATTTCTAATCCCCGCTGTATCCATTAAATGTAACACTATTCCCCCAATGTGTACATCTCCTTCAACAACATCTCGTGTTGTTCCTTCAATATTTGTAACAATTGCTTTATCTTCTCTAAGTAAAGCATTAAGCAGACTAGATTTACCTACATTAGGTCTACCAATAATAGCTGTTTTAATACCATTTCTCATTACTTGCGAAACTGATGCTTTATCTAATATATGATTTAATTTATTTATTAATTCATTTAATTTAGGTTTTAAAATGTCATTAGTAATAATTTCTTCATCTTCATATTCAGGATAATCAATGTTTACTTCGATTTTTAAAATACATTCTAATAATTCATTTCTATATTGATGAATTATTTCACTTGTTTTTCCTGTAATACCATTTGTTGCCATTTGCAAACTATTGCTAGTTTGTGATTCAATTAAATCCATAACCGCTTCTGCCTGAGTTAAATCTATTCTTCCGTTTAAAAAAGCTCTTTTAGTAAACTCACCTGGTTCAGCAAGCCTAACATTATGGCAAAGAAGAAGTTCTAAAATTTGATTTGTGACAAAAATACCACCATGACAATTTATTTCCACAACATCTTCTTTAGTAAAAGATTTTGGTGACCTAAATACGCTAACTAATACTTCATCTAATATTTTATTTTTATCAACAATATGTCCATAATGAATAGTATGGCTTTTCGCTTTTGTTAAATCAAAACCATTGAATATTTCATTAACAGATTGAATAGCTTTTTCACCACTTACCTTGACTATAGAAACTGCCCCATTTCCTAAAGCTGTGGAAATAGCAGCAATAGTTTCTCCTTGAATTATCGTTTCTTTATTGCTATGATCTTTAATATTATCCATAATAATTTATAACCCTTTCCTATCATTCTCTTTTTAACGCTTTAACAGGCGATTGTAAAGAAGCTATAATTGCAGGAATCAAGCTTGCCAATATAGTTATAATTGTACTACCTATTACTAATAAAGTTAAATGAAAACCATTAAATGATGGATTGCTAAGACTAGTAATATCTAAATATGTTACATTATTTTCAACCATTATTTGAACTACCGTTCCTAAAATAGGACGAATAAATATAACACCTAATATAACACCTATTATACCTGCTATAAAACCAATTACTCCATTTTCAACAATAAATATTCTTGCTATATCTATTTTTCTAGCCCCAACACTTCTTAATATACCAATTTCATGAATTCTTTCCATAACTGATATATAAGTTATTACCGCAATCATTATTGAAGAAACTGCTAATGAAATAGAGGAAAAAATAATTAATATATTTGATATAACTTTGATAAATGTTTCAAATTCGTTTGTTAAATTTTTTAAACGATCCGAATACTGAATTTGAGCATCATCTACTTTACCTTCATTATAGATATTTACATAATCTTGAATTTTCGCAAAGTTTTCAAATTTATTTGTATATATAGATATTCTATAAATAGAATATGTAGCACCAAAATCAGCAAGATTTCTTTCTAACAAATATTCTTTGGTAATAGTTGAAGATTGTGTTATTTGATCTTCATATGGTAATCCAGTTAATACATTTTTATCAAGACCATATTCATTCTGTTCTTTCACGATATCTGATGTCAAATTATTATTAAGCATATAAGATGTTAATGATGCACTATACAATAAAGAAGCATCATATAATTTAGTTTTAGCAGTTCTTTTTTGTCTAATAATTGAAGTTATTTTTAAAGTTAATTTAGAATTATTATATAATTCTTCAGAACTTTTAGTTACAACATATCTACCATTTGTTTTAGTATAATAATCATTGTTTTCAATTACTTTATATTCTTTACCTAATAAATCTTCAAATTTGAATGATTCAATTCCTTGGTAATCTATTCCAAGACTCGATAATACATTTATATTAATACAATTGGATTTATTAATTACTAAAGCTAATTCATCTTTATTTTGAGGAAAACCACTACCAGCTAATATGTCATATTCACTTTCTAAATAACGTGTTGATTCATTAACTTCTTTAAAATAACTTGTACTAGAAACATAACGATATGTATTACTTGATTTTGTTAATATACGCATATTTAACCAACCACTATAACCAATAACAGTATACATATCCATTGGCATAGATTTAATATGATCCAAAAATTCATTAGTAAAAGTATTTACATGACCACTATAAGAATGATATTCATTAGTAACATGAATAATGTTATCATCAGGGTATTCTTCATATATAGGGTCTTCAACTTCAGGTTCTTCATTATCAACAACACTTGTTATTGTGACAGGATATGTACTTAAAGATTCTTTTTGAAAATCTGTTATATATAAATTCATTCCATTAGAGACAGTTAAAACCATACTCAAACTAATAATACCAACACTACAAGCAAGTATTGTTAATATAGTTCTAAACTTCTTTGTTAATAAATTTTTAAATCCTAACATTAATGATGTTAAAAAAGGCATTCCACTCTTTTTTTGTTTTGTTGCTTTTTTAACGATTATTTCCTCATTACTTATTTTGTTATCTTCATCATCAATAATTCTTCCATCTAACATTTTTAAAATTCTTGTACTGTATTTTTTAGCAAGTTCTTGATTATGGGTTACCATAATAACTAAGCATGTTGATGATATTTCTTTTAAAACTTCCATAATCTGAATAGATGTTTTACTATCTAATGCCCCTGTTGGTTCATCAGCTAATACAATTGTTGGATGATTAACAATAGCTCTAGCAATAGCTACACGTTGCATTTGCCCACCCGATAACTGATTTGGTTTCTTATATAATAAATCTTCAATGCCTACTCTTTTTGCTGCTTCGAGAATCATTTCTTTTTTTTGCTGTTTTTTTATACCACACAAAGATAAAGATACTTCAATATTTTCATATACTGAAAGATGATTTATTAAATAATAACTTTGAAATACAAAGCCAATATGCTTATTACGATAATTATCCCAATCATTAGATTTATAATCATTTGTTTGTACACCATTAATTATTATTTCTCCCTCATTATATTTGTCAAGTCCGCCAATCATATTTAATAATGTAGTCTTTCCACAGCCACTAGGTCCAATAATACTAACAAATTCTTTTTCTTGAAAAGAACATGAAACATTGTCTAAAGCAATAATTTTATTTTCACCAATTTGATATATTTTAGAAATATTTTTTAATTCTAACATATTAGTCCTCACTTAAAAAATAAACTCTTTGTTTTACGATGTCATCTTCATAATATTCTTCTTTATAATAAGCGATATATAAATCTTTGCTTCGTATGAAATCTTCGCCTAAAGTAAATAATCTATCTTTATTTAAATCAATATTCGCTTCTTTCATAACTCTTGAAACAAAATCAGAACAATAATATGTATTAGGACCTTGAAATAAAAATGTATAATTATAATGTAAACCTAGTTTTTCATTGACTGATTCTTTAATAATATTTTTTTGTTCCAATGTGATATTTTTAGGTCTTAATAATAATAACCTAGGTGTGTCAATTTCAATTGACCACCAATTAGTAAATGTTTGAACGACATTAGATTCCCAATTTAAATTGCCAACTATTTCAGCTGTTTTGCTACCATTATCTTCTATAACAAGTGCTGAATGCCCTATCCAAACTCTATTAGATAAATATCCAGTTAAAAAGAAATTGTCTTGAGGGTTACGATCAGTAATAAATATGTCACCAGTTGTACCAATATAAGTACTATCATATTCTCTTAATACAGGATTTGATAAATCTTCATAATCATATTGTGGTTTTACTTTATAAAATTGTGTATCATAAGTTTCATATACAAGCTCTCCGCGACTAGTAAAATCTTTAATAATATGATTTATGTCGTTATTGGCTATTTCCGCATAAATTATACAATATATAATAATAAAAAATAAAAAACCTATTAAAAATAAAATTTTTCTTTTCATTTTTCAAAACCTCTTGTTTTAATTATAATTCATTTTAACATCTTTATCAATATAAATTTGAAACTTTTTTAAATTTTGTAAAATCGTTTACATTTTTCTATTGTTTTTTTAAAAATTTGTGGTATAATTAATGTAGATGGACAATAGGAGGTACCCACCATGAAAGAATTTAATTTAGAAATGGCTTTATCTATAGCCAAAGAAAAATTCAACCCAACAAAAATTTCTGATGAGTTTTTGTTGAACCTTGTTCATAGTGCTCTTTCATTTGAATCAAATGATTTAAAGAAAGAAGAAGTTGAAAAAGTTTTAAATAATGAGTATGTCGGTATCAATTCTGAAAAGACTAAAAAAATCATTAATCAAAAAAATGCTTTTCTTAGAATTGTAGAAATGGTAAACAAGAAAATTGACATGAATGAAAATGAATTAAAAGATTTGCATGAAATTTTAATGGATGGCTTTAATGCTTCTGGAGGATTGTATAGAAATGTAAATATATCTGTAAAGGGATCAAATCATACACCACCTAGTTATGATAAAGTATATGATCGTATGAAAAAATATTTTGATTATGTAAGTGAAGGTCCAAAAAATGATTTATTGGAATATATATCTTATTGTCATCTGCAATTAGCAAAAATTCATCCATTTTTAGATGGTAATGGACGTTTAGCTAGACTTATCTTAAATTATCAATTAATGAATCATGGACTTGCACCTGTTATTATAACTGAAAAAGAAAGAAATGAATATCATGATGCTCTTGAACAATTTAAAGTAATGAAAGATATTAAACCATTTATTGAATTTTTAAAAAATTTAGAATTAAAATCTTTAGAACAACTATAAAGAAATCCCCTGTTTATTAACAGGGGGTTTGTTTTATTCTTCAGTTGGTTTTTCTTCAGTTTGTTCTTGAACCTCATCATTTTTCTTTTTTTCATGATGTTTTCCTTCAACATATTCAATAATTAAAATACGATTAGGTTCTTCACCTTCTGAATGAGTTTTTAATTCTTTCCATGTTGATAATCTATCATGAATGATTTTTCTTTCATATGAATTTAAACCATCTAATTGAACAGGTTGTTTAGATTTAGCAACTTGTTTTCCATATTGAACAGCTAATCTTTCTAAATTACCTTCACGACGATGTCTATATCCACCTACATCTAATTTTACAATCATAGCTTCATCTTCACTGTAATAAGCATTTATAACACTTGATAGAAGTATTTGAAGGGCAATCATATGTTTAGAATTCTTTCCGATTAATACTCCGTTAAAATCTCCAGCATTAATATTAAATTCAACAACATTATCCTTTACTATTTTTTCAATCATACCTTCAACTTGATTTTCATCTAACAAAGTTTGAAGAAATTTTTTACCTTTTTCGATAGGATCAATACCAACTGTTACTTCAACAACCATTGATGTATCCGTTTCACTCACAATTTTTAATGCAAGATCATCTTCAGAAAGACCAAATTCTTTAGATGCAAGTGTTAAAGCTTCATCTTCGTTACTAACTACATATTCTTTTGTTTTCATAACTATCCTCCTTTATCTTGAATGTTTTTGTTTTAATTTTTCTATTCTCTTTTTACTACTAATATGACCAATCCAAGTTTGGAATGTTGAATAAATATTACCTACAACCCAATATAATCCTAATCCTGCAGGACTTGTCCATACAAAGACGACCATCATTGCAGCCATAAAATACATCATCATTTTCATCATTAAAGCTGAACTTTTTTGTTGCTGATTTTGTTGTGGACGACGATATTCTGGAATAGTTGATTGTTGACTTTCTTGTTGTTTCTTTTGACGAACATTACTAATTATAATACTAATAATTTGTGTTATACCAACAAGAATTGCAAGTATTAATACTCCCCATCTTTGGGCATTCCATTCAGATACTTTTACAATTTCTTGAGTTGCTTCATTAAATTTTTCACCTTGTGAAAGCATTAAATCAACGCCAAATAAAGTGTGACTCTTAAATACTTTTCCTAACCAGTTTGATCCATCAGTAATACATGCAGGAATTCTTGAAATAGTTCGATAGAATCCAATGAATATTGGCATTTGAATTAAAGGCATTAAACAACCAGTTAATCCAATTCCATATTTTTTATAAAGTTGCATTGTTTCCATTTGCATTCTTTGTTGTGATTCTCTATCTTCTTTTTTAGCATATTTCTTTTGAATTTTTTCTAATTCAGGTTGGGCAATTTGCATCTTTAATTGCATATCATTTGTTTTAGCATATATTGGCCATGCTAATGAACGAATAATTAATGTTGATAATGTAATGGTAAGTGCATAATTACCAAAGCCTATTGTTTTGGCAACAAGCCACATTAAACCAGCCATAGGATATACAAATATGTCCCAAAACTCTTTAAATCCTTCGATTGGTTTAGTTGTATCATTACCTGAACATCCTGTTAGGAATAAAACACAAAAAGCAATCAAAAAGAAGAGTATAATTTTTTTATTCTTCATTTCTATTCTCCTTATTCTTTTTTTGAATCATTTTTAATATATATAAAAGTTGTGATTCTTTTTCATTAAACGATAACTCAGTTGAATTCTTTTTAATAATAATTAAGCACTGACAATATGAAAGTTTATTAATTTCTTTTCTAATTATTTCTTTCACAACTCTTTTTTCATAATTTCTAACAACTGCATTTCCTATTTTTTTTGATATTGAGAAAGCAATAGATGGATTTTGCTCTTTTGTTTTAATAAAATAAGCGGCATAGTATTTATTTCCTACACTATTTTTTCTTTGTACAAGTTTCTCAATTTCATAATTTTTCTTAAGAATATATTTTTTATTCATAAATAATAAAAAGAACCACTGTTTTTATTGACATAACAAGTGGTCCAGATTGCTTTTCTTATGCTGTTAATTTTTTTCTTCCTTTTGCACGTCTACGCGCAAGAACAACTCTTCCACCAACTGTAGCCATACGTGCACGGAACCCATGAGTTTTGCTTCTTTTCAACTTATTAGGTTGATATGTTCTATAACATCCTTTCATAAAATACCTCCTATACAACTATGCTTGAATAATTATACTACAGATCATACGGGATGTCAAGCTTTTTTTTGAAGCCAAAATCCTACAATCTAGTAATATTTTTTTTCTTCTTTCTTATTATATACCTTAACAAAAACTACTGAAGCTAAAACAACTATGATTGCAACACCAACACCTGCACTAATACCAATAATTGTTTTCATTTTATCTGTCATTGCAAGATATTCTGTATTACCTTCATTAGGATCTTTTTCACTTGGATTGTCATCCAATTCTTCAGGTTCAGTTTTAGGTGATGCGTCAAAATATTCATGTAAGTTTTCAATTTTTTGTTGATAATATATTTTAACATCTTGTTTATCTAATTCTTTTGGAGAATCATCTTTTGCTGCTGTTGTATATTTTAAAACACAACAAATATATTCGGGTTCTAATCTCTTATCAATTTCTCTATTACTTTGTCTGTAATCATCACGTTGACTTGAGAAATTATAAACCCCAATAAATGGCAAATATTCACCTGATTTTGTTATAATCCAAGATTGCATATCAATATGATAATTATTTGTTTTCTTATCATTTATTTTTATACTTACACCACTATAATAAATATGTTTATCTGATTCTTTTTCACTTAATGAAAATTGAATTGTTCCTTCTCTTGGGCCAGATTTAGAAATAGCAGCTGCTAATTCAGGATATTTACTATATTTATCATCATATACTTTTTGCATTTCAGTTTTTTCTGAATCAGTTGGTTGTAACATAATTGGTTCTTCAAAAGAAGCAATATGTTTAACTTTATCAACTGTATATTCTAATCTAGCATACATCGTTAATGGATGTTGATTTTTTGAACTATTATCTAATGTAAAAGAGTTAGTAATAGGTGTTGTGTATGATGTCAATTCAGTGAAATAATACATTGCATCTGGTTTATCATCTGACAATTTATCTACTGTAGCTGCACTTAAACGAATTGAAGATAATTTATAATGAGGATCAGCACTTTCACCTCTACCAATTGTATTACTTGTAATACTATAACGTAAACTTACTTTATTATCGTTAACAGTTCTATTGGCAACAATTGTTATTTGGGGAGAAAGTTCTTCATTCCAAAATTCGTGCATATAATTTTCAGGAAATGTAACATAATTGTCTCTTGGCTTAATAACATATAATAGGAATGCTAATAACAAAATATAAATTACAACTATTCCTATTAAGCTTGTCTTATTTAATTTTTTTAAAATGTTATTTAATCTATTTAAAGAATGATCGGTTTTCTTTTCATCTTTTTCCATAATATAATTAGGCTTAAAACCTTTCCTCCATTTCTAATAATTCATGCTCTATTTATTTTACTACAAAATCATTCCTTTTGCAAGTTTTTTTTTGTATTCGATTCATATTTAATTAAGAAAAGCATTTTTTTATGATTGTTTGTTAATGCTAATTAATATTATTAAATTTTATATTTATTATGTTTTATATTTTTTCTATTTATACTTATTAATATGAAATTTTCTTCTTTTTTATTATTTGAAACTTTTCCACTTATAAACATTAAAATTGTTGAATGTGGATAAATATTGAGACTTATCCACATTTTGTTTTAACTTATCCACATGTGGAAAAGTGGATAAGTATTTGGTTTAAAAAATTATGAAATTTTTCTTTATTTTTATCACAATTTGTGATATTATTGTTTGTATAAGGTAGGTATTATAATTATGAGTGATAAAAGCAAGGCACATTCAATCGATGAACTTCAATCAATATATGATAATGTTGTAATACAAATATTAAATAATACACCTGATGAATATATTGAATCTGTTCGTGACCGTTTTGATAATGCAATAGAAGTTTTTAAAGAAGAAAATAGTTTTATATATGTTATTGTAAAAGATGCATTAACAAAAATGTTGATTGAAAAATTTAATTCTTATCAAATGAATCAAATTTTAGAAGCAATTGTTGGCAAAAAAATGGGATTTAAATTTATTACTCAAGAAGATGCTAATAAAGAAAGAGAATCAAATACCTTTGTTTATGTAAAACCTGATGAATTTGATAGAAGTAACAGAAAATTACGTCCTGAATTTACTTTTGATAATTATGTATCTGGTGTATCTAATAGATTTGCAGTTAGGAGTTGCTTGCAAGTTGCGGAAGCACCTTTAGCATCTTTTGCTAATCCTTTATTTTTATTTGGTGGTGTAGGATTAGGTAAAACACATCTAATGATGTCTATTGGACATTATATTTTAGATAATAATATAAACACAAACGTCGTTTATACAACAACTCAACAATTTATTGAAGATATGTTTGTGTATACAAAATTAAATAAACAAAATATTGAACAGCAATTTTATGACAAATATCGAAGTGCAGATGTTTTATTAGTCGATGATATACAATTTTTAGAAACTGCTAAAAGTACACAAGAAGAATTTTTTAAGGTTTTTGAATTTTTACATGAAAATAATAAGCAAATAGTTATAACTTCTGATAGAATGGTTAAAGAATTAAAGCTTATGCCACGTTTGATGTCTAGATTTGAGTGGGGAATGGCAGTTGATATTAAAAAACCAGATAAAGAATTAAGAATAAATATCTTGAAATCAAAATTAAAGTTTTTAATATCAAATCCAAGTGACGTGCCAGATGTTTGTTTAGATATGATCGCTGAGATGTTTACAGAAAATGTTCGTGAATTAGAAGGCGCATTGCGAAGATTTATTACTTATTGTGTATCTTTTAACCTTGATTTCACACCAACTAATGTTGAAGCTAGTTTAGAAGGTATTATTCCAAAAGAAAATAATGATGCTAAATTACTTCAAGATACAAGAATTAATAAAGTTAAGAAAGTTGTTGCTAATTATTTTATTATTTCGGAAGATGATTTAGTATCAAAAAGTAGAAAGCCATTGCTAGTTTATGCTCGTAATCTGTGCTATTATATAATAAGAAACAAATTTGATGCTCCATTGACTAAAATTGGTCAAAGTTTTGGCAATAAAGATCATACAACTATTACTCATGGTATAGAAAATATAAAAGATGCTTTAAATAATGATCCAAAGACTAAATCTGATATTCAAAACATTGAAAATAAGCTGGATGAATAGTTATCCACTTATCCACATTACTAATAATAATAAAAATATATGTGTATAAATATAAACAAAAGGAGATAAAAAATGAAATTCACAATTTCTAGAGAGGTTTTATTATATAACTTAAACCAAGTTAGTAGAGCTTTATCAACAAAACCACAAATGCCAATTTTAACTGGAATTAAAATAGATGTCCGTTCTCATATAATATTAATAACTGCTTCTAATTCAGAAATTTCTATACAAGCAAAAATTAACGCTTCACAACAAGTTTTAATAGAAGAAGAGGGCTCATATGTTCTTCCTGGTAAATATTTACTTGAAATAGTTAGAAAAACAGATTCAGATAACATAGTTTTTGTTTCATTTGAAGAAAATAGTGTAAAAATATTAGCTGGAAAAAGTACATTCACCTTAAACATGATGGAAAAAGAACTATTCCCTTACATATCATTTGATGAAACTGATCAAAAAATCACACTAGATGCTTTAAATTTAAAACAATTCATCAAAAAAACATCTTTTGCAACATCAGATTCAGAATCTAAAATGGTTTTAACAGGAGTTTCCTTTACCTCAACAGAAAGTAAATTAGAAGCTACAGCCACAGATAGTTTTAGACTTGCAAAGAAATTTATTACAGAAAATATTGAAACACCAAACATAAGTGTTATAATTCCTAGTAAAAGTTTAGACGAATTAAACAAAATAATAGAAGAAATCGAAGAAAATGTTGATATATTCTTTGGTAAAACTAAAGTTTTATTTAAATATATGAACATTTCATTCTTAACACGTTTGATTGAAGGGACATTTCCTAATACAAACTCCCTAATACCAACAGAATATCTTACAAGTGTAACTTTTAATAAGAATGAATTAGTATCGGCAATTGAAAGAGCATCACTTTTTAACACAGGAGATGCTTCAAATGTAATTAAATTAACTATTAAATCTGAAAATTTAGTTGAAATTAATTCTTCCAATAGCGAAATTGGTAGAACTTCAGAAGAAATCACCCCAATTTCAATCTCAAAATTTATGACATTTCAAATTGCTTTTAGTTCAAAATGGTTTTTAGATGCTGTTAGAGCCTTTGATTCAAACAAACTTACAATTCATTTTACAGGAGAAATTAAACCATTTATCATTACAGGGGAATATGATATAAATCATTTACAATTAATTTTGCCAACAAGAGCAATATAAACAAAACAAAAAGTACCATTTTATGGTACTTTTTATATTTTAATCAAATTAAATAAATTTTTTAAATCTTTTTCCAATAATTCTTTGTTTGCTCTATCATATGGAGGCAATTCAACAACATCAAAAGCACTTATTCCCATATCTTGGATATTTTTTATTATCGATTTATCCTGTAATGGAGGTAAAACCACAGCATTTGGTGTAAACTCTGTGCTTTGTGTCTTTAATTTCTCTAATGAAGTTTTTGGAGCACGCTTATTTTTACTATATCCATTAGGAACTATATACTTAATACGATCTAAATCTAAGTCTGAATCAATAAAATATTGAATTGAATTAAAGAAACCATTTAAACCTAAGCTATCCAATCCTACAACAATCAAGACTGCATCACTTAAATCAAGTAAAATCTCTGTTAAACGACTACTTGATGGAGGAAAGTCAATAAAAACATAATCAAAAAAGTTATTATATTCTTCAAAAATTGTTTTTATTATCTTTTCTTGAGCTCTTTTAAATGTCAATTCCATCGAAAGTTTATCTGTATTTAATGTTTTAATTAAATATAAGTTTTCTCTTACTTCAATTAATACATCACCTAATTCAGCATGACCAGCTATTAAGAATTCAAAGTAATTATCATTTTCCTCAAAAATTTTATCTTCTGCGCCAAATATTTTAAAAATACTATTTTGATCATCTGCACTTACAATAAGCACTTTTTTCCCTAAGGTAGCATAATAATGTCCTAAATAACCAATAAAAGTTGTTTTTCCTACGCCACCCTTCTTACAAAAGGTTGAAATTATTGCCATTATAATCCCTCTCTTTCCAATTTTTCTAAACAAGCTTGTTCAATAAACGCTGAAAATTGTACACCAGTTTGAGCTGAAGCAATTTTAACACGTCTTCTCAATGTTTTTTCCATTGTTGCAGTGTACTTTTCACGATTAGCATCGTCTTTTGGTTTAACTTCTTTCACAACTGTAGACTGAACTTGTTGTACTGTTTGTTGAACAGGTTGTTGTATTGGTTGTTGAACAACTTGTTGAACAGGCTTAACATTTTCTTTACTATCTTCAATTGTACCCAAAGGACTTACCCTCTTTTTTAATTGTGACAAATCCGCCATCTCTCTATCCTCCTTACTTCACAATTATTATACATATTTATGTATATACATAAAAACATATTTAAAGATATATTTATATACATATAGATGTATTTATTCTTTTATGTATATACATACTTTTTTAACGATTATAAGCATTCAAACACTAAAAAACCATAAAATTAAGCATTTTTAAAACTATCAAACAACATTGTTTTAAACACTAAAATTGCTAAAACCCTAATTAATTTTGCAAATATCATTTTAAACGAAAAGTTAATTTCAAAAATTCTGCCCAAAATTTGCGTTTAAATCGTTTTTTGCTTATTTCACTAAAAATTAATCGACCCCCACCTCAAAAATCAACACAGCCGATGTTTTTTGAGGGTCAAAAAATAGCAAAAAATGACGTTTTTAAAGGTTAAATTAACTAAAATAATTTTAATTTTTAATAATTTCGTACATATTTATGTAAAAACATATATATTTATTTATGGTTTTACATATAACCGCATTTACATATATACATTTATACATAAATATGTATAAATTCGGATAAATTTCACATATAAAATTTTTGTTATGTTTGGTTTTGTTGATTGAATCTTGTTTTATCTATGTTAATTATATACTAAAAGATAAAAAAAATCAATACTTATTTACATAAATACATAATATCATACATACATAAATATGTATTTACATATATATGTATATAAATATTTTAATTTTATATATTTTTTACGATTAAAATGCGCTATTAAATGATCTTATTTATTTAAAGAAAGAAAATAACGTGATAAATTATATGAAAATAATGCTATATATATAATAAGAAAAAAATCTTTGCAATTATAAATAAATTATTCATACATATATACATAAATATTTACAAAAATAAATATAATTCATACATAAATACATAAATATGTATAATTGAATCAAAAAAATTATATAATTTTTGTGATATTTTCAAAAATAGTTTATATTTTTATACATAAATACATAAATATGTATAAAAATTGTGTTAAAAATCTCAAAAAAAGTATATTATACATCTATTTATTTACATAAATATGTAAATATGTACGAATAATACTACAAATTTATATATTTTTTTAATAAAATTAGTTTTAAAATGGCAATTATATTTTATAATTTATACATAAATATGTAAATATGTATAATTTTCTTTTAAATTGTATTGATTTTTTAAAAATGTGGTGGTAAAAAAGATTAAATTATGATAAAAATGATACATAAATACACAAATATGTATAATATTATTGCAAATTATACTTCACTTAATCAATGTTACAGGCTATTTTTGAAAAGTTTAACTGAATTTGTCATGATTAAACCCAATTTTTAATACATAAATACATAAATATGTATATATAAACTAATATTTCTATTAAAATTTATCTTAAAATATGTATGTAAACACATAAATATGTATATTAAGTCTCTTTTTTAATTAATTACTTTATAAAACATTAGGTATTTTATGCCCCTAATTCATTCATTTGCATAATATTAGACAATTATTTATATGTAAATACATAAATATGTATAGATTTTATAAATTTTATCAGAAAATATTGATCCAATTAATACATAAATACATAAATAAATACTATTTACCAATAAAATATGATGTTTATCTCAGTAATATTCCCTTTTTAAAACTTTAATTATTACATAAATACATATTTATGTATAATATTTTTAAAATTTTATCAATAAATACCCAAAATATGTAATTGTGTAACTATGTATTTATGTATTTATTCATAAATTTAAATACTTAAATACATAAATAAATATAGATGTATAACCATATAAACTTTGTTTTATTTATATTTAAACACAAATGTTATAAAATTATGAAAATTGTTATGAAAATTTTTCAAAAATAACTAGAAAAAAAAGCAATTATGTGATACAATATATATAATAAGGAAAAGAAAGATTATGAAGAAAGTTAAAATAAAAACAGAATATATAACTTTAGGCAAATTTTTGAAATATGTGGGGCTAATTGATAATGGTGCATTAGCTAAAATATTTTTAAATCAATTTGATGTTCTTGTAAATCAAGAAAAAGAGAACCGTAGAGGAAGAAAATTATATCCTAACGATGAAATTAAAGTTCTAGATATAACATATAAGATAGAGGATTAATATGTTTTATTTAAAAAAACTAAAACTAACAAATTTTCGTTGTTATACACAAATAGAACAAGAATTTTCTCCTACCAAGAACATAATTATTGGTGAAAATGCTATTGGCAAAACTAGTTTAGTTGAAGCTATTTATTTTTTATGCTTTGGAAAATCATTTCGTGAGGCTAAAGACATTGATATCATAAAAACTAATGCTGAATTTTATAATATTAAAGGGGAATTTGTTGATGAAATAAAAAAAGCCAATGATAATGTAATCATTGGTTATGATAAAAAGTGCAAAAAAATCCAAAAAAACCAAAATATATATAAAAACTTAAGTGAATATGTTGGATATTTTAAATCCATCATATTTTCTCCTGATGATTTATCGTTTATAAAAGGTGGGCCAATTGAAAGAAGAAAGTTTTTAGACGCAAATATTAGTCAATTAGATTCTAAATATCTAAAAAATCTTATTGAATATAAAAAAATTCTAAAACAAAGAAATGAATTTCTGAAAAATTCGACTTTGGAAAATTATAATAAGGATTTATTAACTATTTTAAACACATCTTTAGTTGAAAGAGCAAAAATAATTATAAAAGCAAGAGAAGAACTTATAAACAAATTAAATCCTTATGTAAAAAATAATTCATTGAAGATTTCTTTAGGGCAAGAAATTGTTGAAATGAAATATAAACCTAATACTGAAGTCGTGAATTTAGAAAAAAACATTAATGCTAGAGAAAAACATGATTTATTTATGCAAACTACTACTGTTGGACCACATAGAGATGATATTGAAATATTGATCAATCGACAAGATGCTGCAATTTATGGGTCACAAGGGCAAATTAAGACTGCTATTTTAGCTATTAAGTTAGGATTAACAGAATTTATTAAAGAAAATGATAATAAAATATTAATTATATTAGATGATGTTTTTAGTGAATTAGATATTGATAGGCAAAAAGCATTATTGCAAATGATAAACTTAGGTAATCAAGTTTTTATTACCACAACAGATTTAAATTCAATACCTTTAGAGGTAGTGGGAGAAAGTAAAATCATTAAATTGGGAAAGGAAGGACAACAATGAGCGAATTAGATGAAAACAAATCAGAAGAAACTGTTGAAGAAAAGCAAACAAATGAAAATGAGACTGATGAACAAGAACAATCTTTAAAAGAAAATGATGAAGATACATTTGATAGCAATTTCGAAACAGAAGAAGATGCCAAAAAGAATGCTGGAAGCTCTTCTGAAGCATATGGTGCAGATAATATTCAATTGTTAGAGGGGTTAGAGGCTGTTAGAAAACGTCCTGGTATGTATATTGGTTCAACTGGACCACGTGGATTGCATCATTTAGTTTGGGAAATTGTTGACAATGCTATTGACGAAGCTCTTGCAGGCTTTTGTACACACATTGAAGTAGAGATATTACCTGATAACATTATTCGCGTTACCGATAATGGACGTGGTATTCCTGTAGGCATTCATAAAAAGACTGGTGAATCTGCTGCGGAAGCGGTATTTACAATTTTACATGCTGGTGGTAAGTTTGATGGATCATCATATAAGGTATCAGGTGGTCTACATGGTGTTGGTGCATCTGTTGTTAATGCTTTAAGTACATATTTACACGTTGAAATACACAAGGATGGTAAAAAATATGAACAAGAATACCAAAGAGGTAAAAGGTTATATCCACTTCGTGAGATTGGTTTAACCCAAAATCATGGAACTCGTATAACTTTTAAAGCAGATAGTGAAATATTTAAAGAAACAACAACATATGATTATGAAACATTACGTGTTCGTTTGCAACAATGTGCTTTTTTAAATAAAGGATTACGTATTTCATTAACTGATAATAGAAATCCAGATGATATTAAACATGTTATTTATCATTATGATGGAGGAATTAAAGAATATGTTGAATATTTAAATAAATCTAAAACACCAATTCATCCTCAAATTGTTTATGTATCTGGTAAAGAAGAAAATATTGAAGTTGAAGTTGCTTTACAATATACTGAAGATTATACTAGTAATATTTATTCATTTATTAATAATATTTATACTCCTGAAGGAGGAACACATGAAGAAGGTTTCCGTAATTCATTAACGAGAGTATTAAATAATTATGGAAAAAATAATAACTTATTTAGAAAAGATGATAGTTTTAGTGGCGATGATGTTCGTGAAGGTTTGACTGCTATTATTAGTTGTCGTCATCCTGATCCTCAATTTGAAGGGCAAACAAAAGCTAAATTAGGTAATACTGAAGTTAGAAGAATAACATCACAAATATTTGCGGATGGGTTGGATACATTTTTAAAAGAAAATCCTGCTGCAGGAAAAAGCATTATTGAAAAAGCTGTATTAGCAAGCCGTGCTAGAATTGCTGCGAGAAAAGCAAGAGAAGCAACAAGACGTAAAAGTCCTCTTGAATCATTAGGATTTGCTTCTAAATTAGCAGATTGTCGTTGTAAAGACCCTTCTGTTAGTGAAATATATATCGTCGAAGGTGATTCAGCTGGTGGAAGTGCTAAACAAGGAAGAGATAGTGAATATCAAGCAATTCTACCATTACGTGGAAAAGTATTAAATGTTGAAAAAGCTCGATTAGATAAAGCTTTAGGTAATAAAGAAATCATTTCCATGATTCAAGCATTTGGAACTGGAATTGGAGATGAATTCAATATAGAGGCAGCGCGATATCATAAAGTTGTTATTATGACAGATGCTGATGTCGATGGGGCTCATATTCGCACTTTATTATTAACTTTCTTTTATCGCTTTATGAGACCATTAATCGAACATGGATATATTTATATTGCTCAACCACCTCTATACAAAATTACTCAAAATAAGAGAGTTGAATATGCATATACTGATGAAGAATTGCAAAAGATATTAGAAACATTTACTAAATCTTCTAAACCTACTTTACAACGTTATAAAGGACTAGGAGAAATGAATCCAGAACAACTATGGGAAACAACAATGGATCCTAAAGCTAGAACATTATTACAGGTAACATTACAAGATGCTATTGAGGCTGATACAATCTTTAGTATGTTAATGGGTGATGATGTTGATCCAAGACGTGAATTTATTGAAGAAAATGCTGTTTATGTTGAAAATCTTGATATTTAAGGAGGTGGAGCATGTTAAATGATGATGAAAAAAATAATTCATTTGATTCATTAAGTGATGAAGAAGAACTTGATGAAGAAAATGAAGATTTGTCAGAAGAAAATGATGATGAAGTAACTCCGCCTTCGAATGATGATGGGTCAGGACACCATTTTGGTGGGGTTAAAGAAGTTGATCTTGCCAAAGAAATGCGAACTTCTTTCTTAAGTTATGCCATGAGTGTTATTGTTTCACGTGCTCTACCTGATGTTAGAGATGGAATGAAACCAGTTCACCGTCGAATTTTATTTGGAATGAATGAATTAGGAGTATACTCAGATCGTGCATACAAGAAAAGTGCTCGTATTGTCGGTGAAGTTATGGGTAAATATCACCCTCATGGTGATAGTGCAATTTATGACTCAATGGTTCGTATGGCTCAAGATTTTAGTTATCGTTATCCATTAGTTGATGGACATGGTAATTTTGGCTCAATTGATGGTGATGGCGCGGCTGCTATGCGTTATACTGAAGCTAGAATGAGTAAAATCTCTATGGAACTTTTGCGAGATCTAAACAAAAATACTGTTAATTTTGTTGATAACTATGATGGTACAGAACGTGAACCAGAAGTTTTACCTTGTAAATTCCCCAATATTTTAGTAAATGGAGCTATGGGTATTGCCGTAGGTATGGCAACAAACATTCCTCCTCATAATCTTGTTGAAGTAATTGATGGTATTTTAGCTTTAATAAAAAATCCTGATATATCAATTGAAGGACTAATGACTTACATTAAAGGACCAGATTTCCCAACTGGTGGATGTATTATGGGATTAAGTCAGGTTCGTAAAGCATATATGACAGGTAATGGTGCCATAACAGTAAGAGCAAAATGTGAAATAAAAGAATTAGAAAAAGGAAGAAGTTCTATCATTGTTACTGAAATTCCATATCAAATAAATAAAACAAGATTACTAGAAAGAATTGCAGAAACTGTTAGAGATAAATTAATCGATGGTATCACATCTATGGAAGACCATTCAACAATGAAAGGTATTAAAATTGTTATTGGTTTGCGTCGTGATACTAATGCAAATGTTATTTTAAATAATTTATACAAACATACACAATTACAATCTACCTTTGGTATTAATATGCTTGCTCTTGTTAAAGGACAACCAAAAGTATTAAATATTAAAGAAGTACTTGAATGCTATTTAGAACATCAATTAGAAGTTCTAACAAGACGTGTTCAATTTGATCTTGATCGTGCTGAAATGAGAGCACACATATTAGAAGGACTATTAATTGCTTTAGGGGCTATTGATGAAGTAATCGAATTGATTAAGAAATCTAAAACACCAGAAGATGCTCAAGAAGGTTTAATGGTTACATTTAAACTTTCTGAAGCACAAGCTAAAGCTATTCTAGATATGCGTTTACAACGATTAACAGGATTAGAAATTGATAAAGTTAGAGAAGAATATGCTGAACTTAAGAAAGCAATTCAAGAATATAAAGAAATATTAAAAAGTCATGAAAGAAAATTAGAAATAATCATTTCTGAATTAACAGAAATGAAAGAGAAATATGGCGATGAACGTCGCAGTGAAATAAGCTTAAGTGATGAATTAGATATTGAAGATGAAGATTTAATTCCTGTTGAAGATGTAATTATTACTGTTACCTCAAAAGGATATGTTAAACGTATGACTGTTGATACATATCGTGCCCAAAATAGAGGTGGAAAGGGAATAACGGGAGCTAAAATCGTTGATGATGACTTTATTGAAAGAGTTATTTTCACATCAAGCCATGATACTTTGTTATTCTTTAGTAATTTTGGTAAAGTATATCGCTTAAGAGCGTTCCAAATTCCATATGCTTCTAGAATGACTAAAGGATTACCAATTGTTAATCTTTTGAATTTTGAAGAAGGAGAAAAATTAGCTGCGGTTTTAAATATTGATGAAAAATCAGATAAAGAAGGTTTCTTTATATTTGCTACTCGTCAAGGAATTGTAAAGAAGACAGAAATTTCCGCATTCAAAAACATTCGTACTAATGGTATTAAAGCAATATTACTAAATGAAGGTGACGAATTATTCCAAGTTGCCATTACTGATGGAGAAAAAGATATTATTTTAGGAGCATCTAATGGTAAAGCAATTCGTTTTAGTGAAAGTGATATTCGTCCAATGGGTCGTATCTCTGCAGGTGTTCGTGGTATAAAAGTTAGTGGACAAGATAAAGTTGTTGGTATGGCTATTATTAATACTGATGGTGATGAAATTGTCATTGTAACTGATAAAGGGTATGGAAAGAGAACGAATGTTGATGCATTTAGAGTTCAAGTTCGTGGTGGTAAAGGAGTTAAAGCTCTTAATTTAACTGCCAAGAATGGTAACCTTGCCTCTTTATTAACTGTTAGAGGTGACGAAGATTTAATGATTGTAACTGATAAAGGTATGATTATTCGTACTCACTTAGATCAAATATTAACAATTGGCCGTGATACTCAAGGAGTTCGTGTTATAATGTTAAATGAAGGACATAGTGTTGCTAATATTGCTATCGTTCCTCGTGCTGAAGATGAAGAAGAAAATGAATTTGATGATAATGAAATCTATAAAGATGAATATGAATTAGATTTAGATTATGAATTCATGGATGAAAATAATTCTGAAGATGAATAAAACCTATGATAAGAATTAGTAAAATGATATAACTTTTTAGAGAATTGATGGATGGTGAAAATCAATATGTTATTCTTTTGAATCTATCTTTGAGGTGGAACTATTGTTCCCGGTGAATACCGTTATCAAAAGAGTGAAAGAAAAATCTTTCTTTAATAAGGGTGGTACCGCGGATTAATTCGTCCCTTGCACATGAAATATTATTTTATGGCAAGGGGCTTTTTATATAATACAAGGAGGAAAAAATGTTAGATATAAAATTTGTTAGAAAATATCCTGAAATTGTGAAAGAAAATATTCGTAAGAAATTTCAGGATCATAAATTACCTTTAGTTGATGAAGTAATTGAATTAGATGCAAAAATTCGTGAAGATAAACAAGAAGGAGATAAATTACGTGCCGAAAGAAATACTGTTAGTAATAGTATTGGTTTATTAATGCGTGAAAAGAAAATTGATGAGGCAAATGAAAAGAAAAAACAAGTTCAAGCAATTAATTTAAAATTAGAAACATTAGAAAAAGAGGAAGAAGAATTATCCGAAAAATTAAAGAAAATTATGATGGTAATTCCTAATATAATTGATCCATCCGTCCCAATTGGTAAAGATGATAGTGAAAATGTGGAAATAGAAAAATTTTTAGAGCCTAAAGTACCTGAATATGAAATTCCATATCATGTTGATATTTTAGAAAAGTTAAAAGGAATTGATTTAGAAAGTGCAAGAAAAGTAGCAGGTAATGGTTTTTATTATTTAACTGGTAATATTGCGAGACTACATTCAGCTGTAATAACATATGCTAGAGATTTCATGATAAATAAAGGATTTACATATTGTATTCCTCCTTTTATGATTCGTAGCAATGTTGTAACAGGTGTAATGAGTTTTGATGAAATGGATGCAATGATGTATAAAATTGAAGGTGAAGATTTATATTTAATTGGAACAAGTGAACATTCAATGATTGGTAAATTTATTGATACAATTTTAGACAAAAAAGATTTACCATATACATTAACTAGTTATTCTCCATGTTTTCGTAAAGAAAAAGGAGCTCATGGCATTGAAGAAAGAGGAATTTACAGAATCCACCAATTTGAAAAACAAGAAATGATTGTCGTTTGTGAACCAGAAGATTCTATGAAATGGTTCGAAAAATTATATCATTATACTGTTGAATTATTTACAAGTATGCAAATCCCTGTTCGTACACTTGAATGTTGTAGTGGTGATCTTGCTGATTTGAAAGTAAAAAGCATTGATGTTGAAGCATGGAGTCCAAGACAAAAGAAATATTTTGAAGTTGGAAGTTGTTCTAATTTAGGAGATGCACAAGCAAGAAGATTAGGTATTAGAATAAAAGGTGAAAAAGAAAATTATTTTGCACATACTTTAAATAATACTGTAGTTGCTCCTCCAAGAATGTTAATTGCTCTTGTTGAAAACCATTTGCAACAAGATGGAAGTATAAATGTTCCTGAAGTGTTACGTCCATATATGGGTGGATTAGAGGTAATTAAACCATGAAACGCTGCCCACAATGTGGATTTGAAATAAATGATGATAAAATAATTCATTGTACTAATTGTGGTGCTCTACTAAAAAAGAATAGTCCTTTAATATATATATTATATGTATTAACTATTATCGCAACAATACTTAATATGCTTATAATTTTTAAATGGTTATCAATTGCTCAATTAATATTAGCTATTGCGTCATTAGTTATTTCCATAATTGTAATTATAAAAAATAAAGCGACACCAATTAGAGTCATCTTAGGCTTAAACATTGCTAATGTTATTTGTGGAATTTTATGGGTTATATATATGTTTGTATAATTATATAAATATAATAAAAGAGCATAATTTAGATATCTAAATATGCTCTTTTAAAATGTTTGTTATTTTGTTTTTGACTTCAATAAATTGTTCATCAGTTAATTTATGTGTTTGAAATGAAAAAATATTTCCATCATCTTTCACACGAGGAATTATATGAATATGAAAATGGTCTACTGCTTGACCAGCAACTTCACCATTATTATTTAAAATATTACATCCATTAACATTCATTGCTTCTTTAATTGCTTTTGCTAGACGACATGTTATTTTAAATAAATGGCTGGCAACATCTTCATCTAATTCAAAAATGTTTTGGACATGCTTTTTAGGAATAATTAACGTATGACCAATTCCAGCTTGTGATAAATCTAAAAATGCACAACAAATATTATCTTCATAAACCTTGTTAGCAGGGATATTTCCTTTGGCTATTTCGCAAAATACACACATATGATACTCCTTTCATATTTCTTATATTTATTGTATCAAATAATATTAGAAAAAGCAAATAGAAAAAGCAGAATCTTATGATCCTGCTTCTTTTCTTGCATAAGGATAATCATAATCAATTGGTTCATCGAATGTAACGTAACATAAATAAATAGAAAGCAATACATAACGCATTTCTGTTTGTAAATCTTTAATGATTAAATGATCTTTTCCTGATGCAAGTATTGTTCCTTTAAAAACTTTAGATCCCCATTGACTTCCCTCAAAATTCATATATACTGTTGCTACTTTTCCAATATTCATTCTTAAAATATTTTCCACGAATGATTGCTCAGGAATAGGTTGTTGATTCATTTGTTGATATGGATTCTCTGTATAAATATATTGAGGATAGATAGGTTGTTGATAAAATCCTTGATTAAATGAATTCCCATAAGGCATGAAAGGTTGTTGATAATAATTATTATAATTCATATTTCCTCCTAATAACAATTTTCACTATCTAACGGAGCATAAAAACAATGAGATTTATATTTTCCTGTGTTCCATTGCCCCCACCATTTTGCTTGGCAGCCAGTATTTGTTGCATAAAACCATAATGCTTTACTTGCAGGGCTAAATCTTTCACCTGCTATACATCTCTTTGCTAATTTTATATCAACGCTTCTGGCTGGTTGATAAAAATAGCTGTACAATGTTGATTCAAATCCTCCAGGTCTTTGATATACCATTTTTGTAATACTAGTTATGTTTTGAAAATCTAAACATTTTGCTCTAACTCTATTTATAGCTACATTACCAACTAATAGCATTCCCATTTGTCCTTCCCCTTCTGCTTCAGCCCGCATTAATCTAGCAAGTAATTTAACTTCTTCATCATTATATCGTACAACTGCCATAATCATCTCCTAATAAATCATATGAAATAAAGTAAAAAAATATGTATTATTTTTTTAAAAAATATGATATGATATTAGTAGAATTTAAATACGAAAGAGAGATGATTATAATGGAAGAATTTCATTTTATTCATTGTGCTGATTTACATTTAGGTTGCACCCCAGCAAGACTTGAAGAAAGATTTTATGATTTCTTTTTTCAGTTTTCTAATTTAATTGATTATGCTATTAATAATCACATATCTTATATTTTAGTAAGTGGTGATTTTTTTCATCTAAAAGTAATTAATTCTAAAACATTAAATGAAACTACAATATTACTAGAAAAATGTAAAGAAAATAATATTAAAGTATTTGTTATTGAAGGTAATCATGACAAAGCATTTTATATTGATGAAGAATCATGGTTAGTATATTTGCATAAAAGAAAATATATAATTTTATTAGAACATGAAATAACAAATGGTGAAATTAAACTTCCTATATATGAACAAAACGGTTCAATATATGAAGATGAAAATATTCGTATTATTGGAATTGGTTATTTAGGGTCATCTACGGAAAAATATTTAAAAGATATAAAGAAATGTATTAAAAAGAAAAACAAATTTACAGTTTTAATGCTTCATGCTGCTGTTAATAGATTATATGGTCAAGATATGGGAGATATTCGTAAAGAGCAATTAGAATCTTTAAAATATTGTGTTGATTATATTGCTTTAGGGCATATTCATAATCGTTATGAATATGATGAATTATGTTATAACCCTGGTTCATTAGAAAATATTCGTTTACAAGATGGATATCAAAAAGACCAAAAAGGATTTTATGATGTTTGTGTCAACTATCCAAATAAAGAAATTAAATATATCATCAGTAATTATCGACCAATATTTTTAGAAAAAATAACTATTGATAATTTACAAACATTAGATGATGTTAATAAATATATTGCCAACTTAGAATATAATATACCACCTCAATCAATGATGGAATTATCTTTATATGGTAAATTACCATTTAATGCCTATTTAATAGATATTGATAAAATAAAAGAAGAATTTACTAAAAAATATAAGTTGTTATATATTGAAGTAAATAATTATATAAATATGATATCTAAACCAGAAACTATTGAAGAAAAAGTTGATCCTAAACAATTAGAAAAAATGATGATTAATAATTATTTAGATTATCAATATCCCGATATTACAAATAAAGATAATATTATTAAAAATATTATTTTAATTGAGGAAGCATTGCAAAATGAAGAAGATAATCAAAAAATTATTGATATGCTTTTAAAAATGGAGGATATTTTATGAAATTATTAGATTTAGAACTTCGCAATATTAAAAGCTATGTACAAGAAAAAATTAATTTTCAAGATGGTATAAATTGTATTTTAGGATTAAATGGTAGTGGCAAGTCCACAATTATTGAAAGTATAGGTTTTGTACTATTTAATTTTTCATCAAGAACTTCTAGTAAAATGTTAAGATATAATTGTAAACAAGGAAGTATCGCTCTAAGGTTTATTGCCAATGATGGAATAATATATCGTATTGAAAGAAATCTTAAAGCAAAAGCTTCAGGAAGTGTAAAGATTATTGATGAAGAAAAAAGAACAATTCTTTTTGATAATGTTAGTGATGTTTATGGCTTTGTGAAAAAGGCATTAGAAATACCTCATTCAAAAGAATTACCAAAGTTGTTTGAAGAAATAATTGCCGTTCCACAAGGTAAATATGTCAATGCTTTTTTAGAGACTGCCAGCGTTAGAAAAGAAAACTTTGATCGCTTATTTGAATTGCATATATATAAAAAAATGAGTGAAAGAATGAAAGAAATTTCTTCTTATATTAATAAAGAAAAAATAAATTTATTAAATAATTCAATTGCTAATAAAAATGGTAAATTGGAAAATTTACCTGAGGAAGAAGAAAAATATCAAAAAATTCAAAATGAATTAGAAAAGCAACAAGTATTAAAAAAAGAATTAGAAGAAGAGTTAAAAGCAATTGAATTTGAAATAAAAGAAATAAAGAAAATAAAAGAAAAATTGAACCACAAAAATGAAGAATATAATTTAAATAATTCTCATTTAGAACATCTTACAAAACAACTTTTAGATTTGCAGTTTCAATTAAATGAAGCAAATCAAGCTTATGAGAATGTTGAAAAGACAAAGTTTGCATATATAAGATATTGTCAAAATGTTGAACAAATAGAAAAAGAAAATCAAAATATTAAAGCTTTTGATGAGACAAACGAAAAAATACATGAATTAAAACAATCTTTTGTTCGTCTTGAAGAAGAAATCAAATCTTTTCAAACTTCTATTTCTCATTATAAAAGTGACATTGCTATAGCTGAAGAAGATATTAAAAATAAAAATAAAACTTTAAATGAATATCAAAACAAGATTGTTGAAAAACAAAAATCACTTAACCCGATTTTGGAACAAATAAATAATCTAGAACAAGCTAAAAAAGATAAAAAAGAAAAGAACGATAAAGCTAGTATGAATTTATCTAATATACAATTTTCTTTAAACACCTTAGAAATTTTACCTAATGCACAATTAGAAGAAAAAAAGAATCAATTTAGTATTATTCTTGATAAAGAAAAGAAATTAGAAGAAGCCAAAAAAGAATATGAAAATATTACATTAAAAATTCAAGAATTACAATCTAATTTAATTCATTTACAAGAAAACATTAAGTTTATCGAAAATGGTAAATGCCCATTATTACAAGAAACATGTCATAATGTAAAAGAAGGAAATCTAATTGATAAATTATCTAAAAGAGTTGATGATATTAATATTGAAATAGATTCATTAAGACAAAAATCTCATGAATATGAACAAATAATTTCCGAAGAAAAACAAATTCTTAACGATAAATTTTCTTTAAAAAATATAATTCAAACGAGTGAAGATGCAAGAAATAAATTAATGGATAAAGAAATAGAATTTTCTAATAATTTTTCATTTTTAGAATTTAAATCTAATAATTTAGATGATAAAATTCAATTTGTAAATGATTGGATAAAAAAATCAGCCGAAGAAATTCAAGAAATAGAAAATAATATTAATTCTTTAAATAGCGAAAAAGAAGAAATTAAAAACGATCTTATAACTATTCAATTACAATTCAAAAATATAGAAGAAGTTATTAAAAGAGAAAAGGATAATATTGATAAGAATCAAAAAGAAATCATTAATGCCGATTTAACAATCACAAAAAAAGAAAATGAAAAAAATAAATTAAATAATGATATCGAATTATTAAATAAACAATTAGATAATTTAAAAGATGCAAAAAAGAATATTGAAGAATTAACTGAATCTAATAAAAAATTAGAAGACCAATACCAAAATTATCTAAAAAATCAAGAAACTGCGAAAAAGAAAGATAAACTTGAAAAAAATGTTCAAGAATTGACACAACAAAAACTAGAATTAGAAAATAAAATGCAGTTATTACAAGATGAGTTAACTTCTCTTAATAATTCTTATTCTTCTGATAACGAAATTAAAGCAGATGAAACACATAGTAAGATAATAAACAACATTGGGCAAAATTCTTCATCAATCCAAGGATTTCAAGACTCATTAAATGAAACAAAATCTAAATTAGATAATTTATATAATATTAAACAAGAAAAAGAAAAAGAAGAAAATGAGTTAAATATTTATATTAAAAGAGTTGGATTCTTAAAAAAAATAATAGCAATAATGGATATTTTACCTAAGGAATTATCTAAACAATATCGTGAATATATTTCCACAGCTAGTAGTATTTTATATCATAAGATATCTAATGAAAATGTGCGAATTGATATGGCAGAAGATTATGAGATATCTCTAATTGATGATACAAATGAGAATCAAAGAAAAACCATGGATCAATTATCAGGTGGAGAACAAATGAGTATTGCTATATCTGTGCGTTTAGCGATGTTAAAACAATTGACAGGATTAGATATATATTTCTTAGATGAACCAACTATTAATTTAGATTATGAAAGACGTCGTCGAATTGAAGAAGTAATTCGTGAAGTATCAAACCAATTAAAACAATTATATGTTATAAGTCATGATGATACTTTTGATAATATTACTGATTCAATTATTCATGTTGTGAAAGAAAATTTAGAAAGTAAAATTTTCAATTAAGAATTAGATTATATAATAACAGGTCATCTAAATGGATGACCTTTATTCATTTACTTTTATTTCTAATTGTGATATAATAAAGTAAAATAAAGGAGAAATATATGTATAACGATATATTAAATAAGATAAAAGAATATGAAACAATTATTATTCACCGTCATTCTCGACCCGATGGTGATGCTATGGGTAGTCAAATAGGATTATCTGAAGCTATTAAAGAAACATTTCCTAATAAAAATGTTTATGTTGTTGGAGATATTAATGATAAGTTTTCTTTTTTAGGAGATATGGATATCATATCTGATGAATGTTATAAGGGATCTTTAGTTTTTTCATTGGATACACCTGATTTATCAATGATTAGTGATGAAAGATATAAATTAGGTGATTTCCTGATTAAAATTGATCATCATTTATCAAGAAGTGATTATGCAAATCTAAATTTAGTTGAATCAGATGAAATTAGTTGTGCTTGTATTATCACTAAAATAATATTTGAAACAAATATGAAATTAAGCATTAAAGGAGCTAAAGCATTATATACAGGCATTGTTACTGATAGTGGCAGGTTTCGTTATAGCGGTGTAGATTATAATACATTAGAACTAGCAAGTAAATTATTAAAATATGATTTTAATTTAAATGATTTATATAATCAATTATATATTGATAAATTAGAAACAGTGCAATTAAGAGCAAAACTTACATTACGATTTCAAATTAGTCCTGAAGGCATAGCGTATTTAAAAAATACCCAAGAAGATATTAAACAATATGAATCAGATTTTTTCACAATCTCGCGTGGAATGGTTGGCGTAATGTCAGGAATTAAAGGAATTGACATTTGGGTAAATTTTACTGAAGATGAAAATCATAAAGTAATTGCGGAAATTCGTTCTAATAAATATAATATTAATCCTGTTGCTGTTCAATATGGTGGAGGAGGTCATAAAATGGCTTCTGGCGCTACTTTAAATAGTTTTGAAGAAGCAGATAAAATGGTATATGATTTAGGTATATTATTAAAAAGTTATCAAAATTAGGAGAAGAATATGGGAATAAAAGATTTATTTCGTAAAACAGAAAAAGCGGTAACTGAAACTAAAGTTTTTCAAGATGTTGTTAGTACTTTAAAAGATGATCCTTTTTATAAAGATAAATGTGAAATACTAAAAAAAATTGAAGAATATGAAACAATTATTATCCATCGTCATCGTCGTCCAGATGGTGATGCTTTAGGAGCTTCTTTAGGGTTAAGAAGTTTACTTAGAACTAACTATCCTGAAAAAAAGATATATTCAGTTGGTGGAGATATTCCTCCATATTTAGAGTTTTTAGGTAAAGAAGATGAGATCGATGATGATAAATATCAAAATGCTTTAGTTATTGTTGTTGATACGGCTAATAAAGATCGTATCGCTGATGATAGATATGCATTAGGAAAAGAAATTATTAAGATTGATCATCATATTCCTTTAGAAGATTTTGGTAATATTAACTATGTTCAAGAAGAAATGGGCGCAGCATGTCTCATTTTAATTGATTTTTATAAAACTTTTTCTAATAAATTACATTTATCTAAAGAATGTGCCTTATGTTTTTATTTAGGAACTGTTACCGATACAGGTAGATTTAAATGGGCAGATGCCAATAGTTTAAGATTAGCTTCACTAATGTTAGATAAAGGCATTGATACAGAAAATATGTTTACTAATCTACAAGTTAAAAGAAAAGAGGCATTCAAAATAACTGGATATTTATATACTCATTTTAAACTTACACCATCAGGAGTAGCCTATATTTATATATCTAAACGTACAAGATTAAAATATAAAGCAACATTAGAAGAAGCTGCTAATTTAGTTAATTTATTAGATAGTATAAAAGGCTCTTTAATCTGGATTTTGTTTTTAGAATATGACACAGAAATTCGCGTTCGATTACGTTCAAGATATATAACAATTGATGACATCGGAAATCATTATCATGGTGGTGGTCATGCGAAAGCTGCAGGAGCTACTGTGTATAATAAAAAAGAAATGAAACAATTATTAGAAGAAGCTGACCAAAAATTGCAAACCTTTAAATTAGACCATAAGGAGTTGTTTTAATGAGGGTATTAATTACCAATGATGATGGAATAAATGCAACAGGGCTTAAAATTTTGGCGAAAATGGCTAAAAAATTTGGGGATTGTTTTGTTATAGCTCCTTTAAATGAGCAATCTGCAAAATCACATGCTTTAAATTTAAACAATTCATTTCAAATTGAAAAAGTAAATGATTTAATTGATGGGGTAAAAACTTACATAGTTGACTCTACACCAGCTGATTGTGTTAGAACTGCATGCTATTTTTTGAAAGAAAATTTTGATTTAGTTTTTTCAGGAATAAATCATGGATATAACTTAGGTGAAGATATCTTTTATTCAGGAACTGTTGCTGCCGCAATTGAAGGAGTTTTATGTCAAAAGAAAGCTCTTAGCTTTTCGATGGCAAAAGATGCATTTAATAATAATGATAATATTAAAATAATTGAAAAACAACTAGAAAAAGCTATGAATTATATTTTTAATAATCATCTTTTAGATATTCATTCATTATATAATGTTAATATTCCACTTAATAATAAACAAATATTATTAACATATCAAAGTATTATTCATCATTATGATGAATATTATCATGATCAATTTGATCAAAGTAGTAATAAACATTATATAAATTGTATGAGTAAACCAATTTATGATGATGTTATTAAAGAAAAAGGTAGCGACTTTAATGCTGTATTAACCAATAACATATCTATTACCCCATTAAAAATTAGTAAAACTGAAGATGATGTTTTAAAATATTTAAAAAATAAGAACAACTAATATCATAAATTTTATATTACTTGCATATATCATTATATATAGTTGATGTGTGAGGTAAAAAATGAAATTTATTAAATGGTTACTTAAATCACTAATTATTGCTCTTATTCTTTTATTTATTACAAATATAGTTGGTAGATATGTAAATATTAATATTCCTATTAATATATGGACAATCTCATTAGTAACAATTTTTCGTATTCCAGGGATTATTATTTTGATAATTTTCTTTTTACTTTAAAAAAGTATTGAAAAAATTAAATAAATAGAGTAAAATATAAACAATGAAAAATATGGAGGATATATAATGAACGATAATAACGATTCCTTATTAGAAATTGCTGTTGCATTAATGAAAAGAAAAAGAAATCCTCAATCTTTAGATTTAATTACAACAGAAGTATTTCAAAAGAAAGGTATAAAAGGTACTGAACAAGAAATTGCTCAATTTCAAGTTGATTTTATGTTGAGTGGATATTTTATTTGTTGCGGTGAAGATAAAAATGGGAATCATTTATGGGATTTAAAAACACGTCAACCTTCATCTATGTTAGATAAAGATGGTGGATATCTTGAAGATATATATGCTGATGATGAAGATGTTGTGAAAAATGAATTAAAAGATGATTACCTTGAAAATGAAGATGAGTTATCAGATGAATATAATGATGATGATGACGACGATGATGAAGAGGAAGAAGACGACTTAGAAGATGAATTAGGACTTGTGGAAATGGATGACGATGATGAACCAAACACAATGGAAATTCATGTTGATGATGATGAAGATGAAGAAGAAGATGAAGAAGACGAAATCGAAGAAGAATTAAAGAAAAATAATTGAGGTATATATGTTTATTACATTAAAAGATTTAGAACCAGTTGTGAAAGAACATATGCGTAATGGTGAAGGGCATGTTATTTTAAATAAATGGGAAACAGACGAAAAAATGATTGCTCAAATAACTATTCCTCAAGGATCTTCAATTGGTGTTCATACTCACGAAACTGATGAAGAAATTATCTATGTCATTAAAGGTCAAGGAGTTTGTTTAGTTGATGGTCAAGAAACTATCTTAAATCCAGGAATGGTAAATTATTGCCAAAAAAATGAAAACCATAGTATTATGAATAAAAATTCTTCAGACCTTGTATTATTTGCCGTAATTAATAAAAAGATTTTATAAAAAATTATTGAAAAAATAATAATATATTGATATAATAAAATAGAGCCCAAAAGAGTTCTCTATATGTAGGGAATTCTTTTTTATTGTTTTTGCTGTAGGAGGTTGACATGGCAAAATTTATATTTGTAACAGGTGGTGTAGTTTCTAGTTTAGGAAAAGGAATTAATGCATCTAGTATTGGAAGATTGTTAAAAAATCATGGATTAAAAGTTTTTATGCAAAAGTTTGATCCATATATTAATGTGGATCCAGGTAATATGTCACCTTTACAACATGGTGAGGTTTTTGTTACCGATGATGGTGCTGAAACAGATTTAGATTTAGGGCATTATGAAAGATTCATTGATGAAAATTTAAGTAGATATTCTAGTGTTACAACTGGTAAAGTATATTTAAAAGTAATTGATAAAGAAAGAAAAGGTGAATATGGAGGAAAAACTGTTCAAGTTGTTCCCCATATTACTGATACAATTAAAGAATATTGCTATAAAGCTGCAGAAAATAGTCAGGCAGATATTGTTATAACTGAAATTGGTGGTACTGTTGGTGATATTGAAGGATTACCTTTTTTGGAAGCAATTAGACAAATGCGTCGAGATGTTGGTTATAATAATACTTTATATGTTCATAATACATTAGTTCCTTATATTTCTGCATCGCAAGAATTAAAAACTAAACCAACACAACATAGTGTTAAAGAATTACAATCGTTAGGTATTTCTCCTGATATTATTATTCTTCGTTCAGAAAGAAAGATTCCCCAAAAAGATAAAGAAAAAATTGCTTTATTTTGTAATGTTAATATCGAAGCTGTAATTGAAGCAACAGATTGTAAATATTTATATGAAATCCCTCTTAATTTAGCAAAACAACATATTGATGATTATATTATCCATCATTTTGGTTTAAGTACTAATCCATTAGATATGTCTGAATGGATAAAAATGGTTGAAAATATTAAGAGTGCTAAAAAAGAAACTTTAGTTACTGTTGTTGGTAAATATCCATTACAAGATGCATATTTATCAATTAATGAAGCATTAAAACATGCAGGCTGGCAATATAAAACGAATGTGAAAATAGAATATATTGATGCTGAAACTGTTGATGAAGAAAATGTTAATTTATTATTAGGTAAAGCTGATGGTATATTAGTACCTGGTGGATTTGGCGAAAGAGCTGCTATTGGTAAAATGGAAGCTATTCGATATGCTCGAGAAAATAAAATTCCTTATTTTGGTATTTGCTTTGGTATGCAATTATCTTTAATTGAATATGCAAGAAATGTTTTAGGATATAAAGAAGCAGGTTCCACAGAATTTTGTGAAAATTGTAAAATGCCTATTATTGATTTAAAGTTTTCTAAAAGAAGTATGGAAAATCATATGCGTTTAGGATTATATGATTGTCATCTTATGCCAGGAACAAAAATTTATGATGTTTATCAAACAAGTGATATAAAAGAACGTCATCGTCATCGTTTTGAATTTAATAATAATTATAGAAAGATTTATGAAAATACTGATGTTGTATTTTCTGGTATTAACTTAGAAAATGATATTGTTGAGACAATTGAATTAAAAAATCATCCATGGTTTGTGGCTTGTCAATATCATCCTGAATTTTTATCTAGACCTAATAAACCACATCCATTATTTTTAGGTTTTATGAATGCAGTGATTGCTGAAAGAGAAAAGAAGAATATATAATTATATTTTATAATTCTATTTAAGAAAAGGGGTAAAAAATATGTTATCAGATATTGAAATTATCAAGCAAAGTAAAATGAATAATATTAAAGATGTCATAAAAAAATATGATATTTTAGAAGATGAACTTTATTGTTATGGCAAATACATGGCAAAAGTTGATTTAAATATTTTTGATCGTTTGAAAGATAAAAAAGATGGCAAATTAATTTTAGTCACTGCTATTACACCTACACCAACAGGAGAAGGTAAATCTACAACTACAATTGGTTTAGTTGATGCGATGAATAGATTAGGATATTCATGTGTTGGCGCTATTCGTGAACCATCTCTTGGCCCAGTATTTGGTGTTAAAGGTGGGGCAGCTGGGGGAGGATATGCTCAAGTAAATCCAATGGTTGACTTAAATTTACATTTTACTGGTGATTTACATGCTATTACCACCGCAAATAATTTAGTAAGTGCAGTTATTGATAATCATTTATATCAAGGGAATTCATTACAAATTGATCCAAATCGTATATCTTGGAAAAGATGTATGGATTTAAATGATCGAGCTTTACGTAAAGTAGAAGTTGGCTTAAGTAGTAAAAAAGAAGTCAAACGTTTTGATTATTTTAATATTACTGTTGCTAGTGAAATAATGGCTATTTTATGTTTATCTAAAAATTTACATGATTTAAGAGAAAGATTAGATCAGACACTAGTTGCATATACATATGATAATAAACCTGTTTATATTAAAGATTTAAAAATTACAGGTTCATTAATGGTTTTATTAAAAGATGCTATTAAACCTAATATAATTCAAACATTAGAAAATAATTTAATGTTTGTTCATGGTGGACCTTTTGCTAATATCGCTCATGGATGTAATTCGATTTTAGCTACTAAACTAGCTCTTAAAACAAGTGATTATGTTGTAACTGAAGCAGGATTTGGTGCTGATTTAGGTGCTGAAAAATTCTTAGATATTAAATGTCGTGAAGCAGGATTAAATCCTAATTTAGTAGTTATTGTTGCTACTATTAAAGCATTAAAATATCATGGTGGTGTAGCATTAGAAAACTTAAAAGAAGAAAATGTTGATGCCTTAAAGAAAGGTTTAGAAAATTTAGATAAACATTTAGAAACAATTGAAACTTTCCATTTACCTGCTGTTATTGCTATTAATCGTTTCTTAACCGATACTGATAAAGAAATTGAAGTTTTAGAAGAATGGGGTAAGAAACATAATGTGAAAGTATGCTTAAGTGAAGTTTTTGCTAAAGGGTCTATAGGTGGTGAAGAACTTGCTAAAGAAGTTGTTAAAGGTTGTAATATCAACCATTTAACATATAATCCATTATATAATATGAATGATTCATTGTTTACTAAGATTGAAAAGATTGCTACTAAAGCATATGGTGCTAAAAAAGTAAATTATACTGATGAAGCTAAAAAAACTATTGAAGAATTAGATAAAACTGATAAGAAAAATTATTATGTTTGTATGGCTAAAACACCTAATTCATTATCTGATAATGCTAAAGTAATTGGTAGACCACGTGATTTTGAAATAACTGTTAAAGAAGTACGTATATCTACGGGAGCTAAATTTGTTATTTGTTTAACTGGGGCTATCATGACAATGCCAGGATTAAGCAAAGAACCAATGGCAATTAAAATTGATATGAATGATGAATTTGAAGTGTTTGGTTTAATGTAATGAGGCATATATGTATTTAATGGATGGAAAAGAAACGGCAAAAAAAGTTCGTGCCGAAGTTAAAGAAGAAGTTAAATTATTACAACACAAACCTCATTTATTAGTTATATGGGTTGGTAATGATTTAGCAAGTCAAACTTATGTTCAATCAAAAGAAAAAGCATGTAATAGTGTTGGTATTGAGGCAACAACTCTTCATTTAAGTGAAGATACATCACAAAGAGAACTAATTCAAACAATTCAAGAAGCAAATGAAAATCCTCATATACATGCTATCTTAGTACAAATGCCTTTACCTAATCACCTTGATGAAAAAGAAATTATTAATGCTATTGATCCAAGAAAAGATGTTGATGGATTACATCCAGTTAATCAGGGAAAATTAATGCTACAAATGCCTGGAATTATTCCCGCAACTCCTAAAGGAATTATGCGTTTAATCGATAATTATTGTATCGATTTAACAGGTAAAAAAGTCATTGTAATTGGTCGTAGTATGTTAGTTGGTAAACCTCTTTCTATTTTAATGTTGCAACGTAGTGCTACAGTTACAATGGCTCATTCAAAAACAAAAAATTTGCATGAATTAACCAAAGATATGGATGTAATAGTTAGTGCAGTTGGCAAACCAAAACTAATAACTGCTGATATGGTTAAAGAAGGGGCAATTGTGATTGATGTAGGTATTAATCGTGTCTTAGGAACTATTGTTGGTGATGTTGATTATTTATCAGTAGCTAATAAAACAAGTAGAATTACTCCAGTTCCTGGAGGGGTTGGCCCAATGACTATAGCTTGCTTATTAGAAAATGTTGTTGAATGTTATAAGTTACTTAAAAATGATTAATAATAATATATAATAATATATAATATATAATATTAGAAAAGTCTTTCCTAATTTTAACTTGTTGGAAAGATTTTTCTTGCGAGGAGGACAAAATGAAGTTAATTGTAGGATTAGGAAATCCTGGAAGAGAATATGAACATACTAGACACAATGTTGGCTTTATGTTTCTTGATGAAGTTGTAAGCAAATACAATGGGAAATTTTCGTTAAATAAACAATGGAAATGTGAAATATCTGAAATCGTAATTAATGGTGAAAAAGTTCTATTTATAAAACCACAAACATACATGAATTTAAGTGGTGAAGCTGTTGTTTTAGTTAAAAACTTTTATAAAATTTCTCTTGATGATATATTTGTTATACATGATGATTTAGATTTAGAAGTAGGAAGAATAAGAATTAGAGAACATGGTTCAAGTGGTGGACATAGGGGTATGCAAAATATCATGACATTACTATCAACAACCAATATTAAACGTCTTAAAATTGGTATATCAAAAGTTGATAAAGATAAAACAATTAATCATGTATTAGGTGAATTTACATATGATGAATCAATTATAATCAATGAAACAATTCTTAAAGCATCAGAAATTATTTATAATTTTCTTACAATTCCCTTTTCCCAATTAATGAATAGGTATAATTGATATGAATAAAATAATTGATTTATTTAATCAAAACAAATATGTTAATGATTTATATAAAAGTATAAAACATAATAAAAGTATTCTTGTTAGTGGAGCATATTTTTCTCATGATATCTTAACATGTGTATCACTATTCAATAATGAGAATAAAAGTATTATTTATGTAGCTAGTAATATATATAAATCAACAATGTTTTATGAAACATTATGTGAAATGATTGGACTTGAAAATGTTCACTTGTATGTCATTGATGAAGTTATTTCTACTGAAGCAATGGCAACAAGTCATGAATTTTTATTTGAAAGATTACACACAATTCAATCAATTTTAGAAAATAAAAAGAAAGTTATTGTAACTAATATTAGTGCCATAACTCGTTTTTTAATTCCTAAAGAAGAAATTGAAAAAAATAAAATTACTTTCGCTAGAGGAGAAATTATTAATCGTAATGATATAATTAAAAAATTCGTTGAAATTGGATATAATAAAACCCCAACAACCTCGCAAGTTGGTGAGGTTAGTATTCGTGGTGAAGTAATTGATATTTTTCCCATTAATTCTTTACATCCTGTACGTATTGATTTATTTGATGATGAAATTGATAATATTAAATTATTTGATGAAAATACGCAAAAAACAACTGAAGCCTTAGATTATATTAATATTTATCCAGTTAATGAATTAATTTACCAAAATCCAGAAGAAATTGTGGAAGCAATTAAAAATGACTCAATAAATCCTGATTTATTAAATCAAGATTTAGAAGATATATTATCTTTTAAAGGAGACGAAAGATTACAAAAATATTTAAAATACATTTATCCTAAACAAGAAACTTTAATAGATTATATAGATGATGCTATTTTATTATATGAAGATCCTTCTAGATTAAAAGAAAGTTATGATAAAAGTATTATTGAATTAAATGCTTTTTTAGAAAATCAAAAAACATATGATAATTTAAATTTATGTTTTTTTGATGATTATTATACAGTTTATCCTAAAAAAAACACAAAAATATATTTCATAGATATTAAACATTCACTTAATGATTTATCATTGGATGATATAATTGATTTCCATGGTTTACAAATCATTAATTATCAAAATAATTTAAAACATTTTATTACTGATGTATATTCAATTAAAAAAACTTTTGTTATTGCTTTTTCTAAAGAAGAAAGTATGCATTTATTAGAATCAATTTTACAAGAAAATCAAAAAAAATTTAATGTAGCAAATTCTATAAATGATATATTAAAAGATAATATCAATTTAATTGTTATGGATAATCCATTAAGTTTTGGATTCAGTAATGATATTGAAGTAATAAGTGAATATGATATATTTAAAAAATTACAATTTAAAAAAGCAAAATATCGTAGTGTATATCAAAATACAGCTAAATTATTAACAAAAGAAGATTTAAAACCAGGAGACTTTATAGTACATTATGATTATGGAATTGGGCAATATTTAGGAATAAAAACAGTTGAATTATCAAATATTAAAAATGATTATTTAAGAATTTTATTTGCGGATATAGAATTATTTATACCTGTTGAAAAGATAAATATGATTGAAAAATATTTAGGTTCTGAAAGTAGTATACCTAAATTAACAACAGTTGGCTCTAAAGAATGGGAAAATAAGAAAAAGAAAATAAAAGCTAAATTACAAAATATTGCGAAAAACTTAATTGATTTACAAGCAATAAGAGAACAATCAACTGGATTTGTATATCAAAAAGATGATGAAATTCAAAAACAATTTGAAGAAGATTTTGCATATGTTGAAACACCAGATCAATTAAAAGCCATTAATGAAATAAAAAAAGATATGGAAAATGGTAAGATAGTTGATCGCTTAGTTTGTGGAGATGTTGGTTATGGAAAAACAGAAGTTGCTATTCGTATTGCGATGAAAGCTGTTTTGAATGGTCAACAAGTTGCTTATTTAGCACCAACAACGATTCTTACTCGTCAACATTATCATACTTTTTTAGATCGATTTGATAAATATGGAATTAGAGTTGAATTATTAAATAGATTAGTTTCTGAAAAAAAACAATCATTAATATTACAAGATTTAAAAGATGGAAAAGTAGACATCATTATTGGTACCCATTCATTATTAAATGATGAAGTTAAATATAAAAATTTAGGATTATTAATTGTTGATGAAGAACAAAGATTTGGAGTTTTACATAAAGAAAAAATAAAACAATATAAAAACACTATCAATGTATTAACCTTAACTGCAACTCCAATTCCTCGAACTTTACAAATGAGTATTATGGGTATTAGACAATTAAGTCTAATTGAAACTCCACCTCAAAATAGATATCCAGTACAAACTTATGTTTTAGAAGAAAATGATGCTGTAATTAGAGAAGCAATATATCGTGAATTAGGTAGAGGTGGACAAATATTTTATTTGCATAATCGTATTTCCGATATTGATCGTGTTGCTATTCGTCTTCATCGATTGGTTCCTGAAGCAAAAATAGTTGTTGCTCATGGCAAAATGAATAAAGAACAAATAGAAGATTGTATGCAAATGTTTATTGACCGTGAATATGATTTAATGGTTTGTACTACTATTATTGAAACAGGAATTGATATACCTAATACTAATACTTTAATAATTGATACATCAGATAGATTAGGTTTAGCACAAATGTATCAAATTAGAGGAAGAGTTGGAAGAAGTGATCGAGTATCTTATGCATATTTTATGTTTGAACATGGTAAAGTACTAACAAATGATGCTAAAAAGAGATTACAAGCAATTCGTGAATTTACTACATTAGGTAGTGGATATAAAATTGCTGTTCGTGATTTAGCAATCCGTGGAGCAGGAGATATCTTAGGTAGTGAACAATCTGGCTTCATTGATAGTGTTGGTTTAGATTTATATATGAAATTATTAAATGAATCTATATTAGAAGCTCAAGGTAAAAAAGAAGTTGATAAAAAAGATATTAATTATCGTGTTGAAGTATCTAAGCATGTTAGTGATAAATATGTATCAGATGATGATATCAAGATATATATTCATAAAGAAATTCATAGTATTGAAACTAAAGAAAGAAGAGAAGAAGTTATTAATGAACTAGAAGATCGTTTTGGTAAATTAACTGAAGAAATAAAAACTTATATTGATAAACAATATATGGATGGATTATGTAAAAAACATTTTGTGGAAAAAATCCAAGAAACACCTTCTATTGTAACTCTTACTTTTAAGCAAGATTCATTTACTAATACAGATAATGGTAAATTATTTTATACTGCATATGAAATAAGTCCAGATATTTCATTTGAATATAAAAATCATAAAATAATAATGAAAATAAATAAACACCAAAATAACAAAAAATGGATAGAGTTAATAATTCAAGTATTTGAAAATATGGATAAAAAACAATCTTGATCATTATTATATAAATTCTTGTATAATTTTGAAAGAATTTACCAATAATAATAATGAGCGAGGTGAATAACTTGAAAGCTACAGGTGTCGTAAGACGTATTGATGATTTAGGAAGAATTGTTATACCTAAAGAAATTAGGCGTAGTTTACGTATTCGTGAAGGTGATTCCTTAGAAATATATTCTGAAGGAAGTGATGGAATAACCCTTAGAAAATATTCACAAGTGGAATCTATTGAAAATTTTATTACCCAATATGCGGATGCAATTTTTTCTTCCACAAAAAAAGAAATTATTATCACAGATACAGAAAAAATAATAGCAGCAGCTGGTGGATTTCGTAAAGATATCATTGGTAAAAAAATAGATATAAGATTAGATGAAAAAATACAAAGAAAAATGTTACAATCCTTTTCCCGTGATGAACATTTAGAAATAACTGAAAACTTTACAGTTAAATCATGTGCTTTACTAAAACCTATTACTATTTATGGTGATGTTGTTGGCTCAGTTATTATTTTAAGTGATAAAATTGATGAGATTGAAAAGGTATTAATTGAATCTTCATCTTCCTTTATCTCAAAATACCTTGAATCATAGAATTGCTTATGTATATTGCATAGGCAGTTCTTTTTTGTTTTAATTATCTATCAACAATTTTTATTAATTGTCTTGAAGATATTGGTAAAATATGATATAATGTAACAATGTAAAGGAGATTTATATGGGAAAGATTGCAATTATTTCCGATGTAAATGCTGGATTAGATTACATTGGGAAAGATTATCAAATTCCAACTTTGCGTTCAATGATTCACTTTGGTGATGAACATTATATTGATGGTATAGACATTAAAGCAGATGAATTTTATGAAAAAGTTAAAGAAAATATTGTGAAAGGAATTATTCCTTCAACATCAGCTCCTTCCATTGGTGACACAATGCAGTTGATTGAAAGATTAATTGATGAAAACTATACTGATGTTATTATGTATGCCATTTCTTTTAATTTATCTTCTATTGGTGAAATGGTAGATAATTTATCAAAAGAATATAGTGATAAAATTAATATTTATGTTTTTGATACTAAAACAGCAACATATATGCAAGGATATCTTGCGGTTGTTGCCAAACAAATGGCAAATGAAGGTAAGTCAGTCAAAGAAATTTTAGATTATTCAAATTATCTTATTAATAATTCAAATGCTTATTTTGTTGTTGATGATTTAAGATTTCTTGTGAAAAATGGTCGTTTAAGTGGAGCTAAAGGTTTCTTTGGTAGTATGTTAAAGATTAAACCTGTTCTTAAAATGACTAAAGATGGAAAAATTGTCGTTTTTGAAAAAGTAAGAATTCATAAAAAAGCTGTTGAAAGATGCATAGAGTTAGTTACAAATGAAATTAAAGATGCTAAAAAAGTAAAAATGTTTGTCTTGCATACTTGCCGAGAAAATGATGCTAAAGAAATCAAAACTTATTTAGAAAATACATTAAATAATATTGAAGAAATTGAAATACATATGGTGACACCTGCTGTAGGTGCTCATATAGGATGTGGAATTTTAGGAATTGGTTATTACATTTTACAAAGATAAAATGTTTAGGAGGACAAAATAATGAGAAATGAAAAAAAATTATTTAAAGCTTTGTACATTGCCACTGCTATTATTGCAGGAGTTGGATTAATATGTTTAATTATTAAACTTGTTGAATCTTTGATGAGAGATGTTTCTCCTGCATGGATTAGCACTGTTACAACTGTTGGTATTGTTATGCTAGCAATTGCTCTAGCAATGTTAATTGGAATTATTGTATTAGCATCAGTATTAGAAAAAAAGAATGCCAATAATCCAAAGAAGAGTGAAGAAGAATTACTTGCTCAATACAAATCAAACAAAAACAAAAAATAAGGAGGATTTTTAAAATGTTAGTAAACATGGTTGAAATGCTTAACAAAGCAAAAGAAGGAAAGTATGCTGTAGGTCAATTCAATATTAACAACTTAGAATGGACTAAAACAATTTTACAAACAGCAGAAGAAATGAAATCACCAGTTATTCTTGGTGTTAGTGAAGGTGCCGCAAAATATATGGGTGGATTTAAAACTGTTGCAGGAATGGTTAAAGGAATGTTAGAAGATTTAAAGATTACTGTTCCAGTTGCTATTCATCTAGATCATGGATCAACTTTTGAAAATTGTAAGAAAGCAATTGATGCTGGATTTACATCTGTTATGATTGATGGATCACATCATCCAATTGATGAAAATATTGCAATGACTAAAGAAGTTGTGAAATATGCTCATGATAGAGGGGTAAGTGTTGAAGCTGAAGTTGGTACTGTAGGTGGTCAAGAAGATGGTGTAATTGGTGGAATTAAATATGCTGATAAAAATGAATGTGTTAAATTAGTTAATAAAGCTGAAGTTGATTGTTTAGCACCAGCTTTAGGATCTGTACATGGTCCTTATAAAGGTGAACCAAAATTAGGATTCGTTGAAATGGAAGATATTAAAAATGCTACTAATAAACCACTTGTTCTTCATGGTGGAACTGGAATTCCTGATGATATGATTAAAAAAGCTATTTCTTGTGGAACATGTAAAATAAATGTTAACACAGAATGTCAAATTGCTTTCCACAAAGAAATTCAAAAAGTACTTGCGGAAAATCCAACTGTTTACGATCCTCGTAAATTTATTGGTCCAGCTACTAAAGCAATTGCCCAAGCTGTTAAAGAAAAAATGGGTGTATTTGGTTCTGTAGGTAAAGCTGAATAATTTGTTAAGTTTGATTATTAAAAGGTAGTATCTTAGATATTACCTTTTTTTTAGATTAAATGTGAAACAATATTTATTTGACAACGATTATTATTTGTACTATAATTAATTATATAAAATTAATAAGGAAGTGATTATATGTTAGAAAAATATCATTGCCCAATTTGTCATAAAGAATTAGAACAAGAAACTAATGTTTGCCCATTTTGTCATAAGACATTTTCTAATAATGTATTATCAAAAGAAAAGCAAGAATGTTTAATATATTTAATAAATCACGAATATGATAAAGTAATTTCATTTTTTACAAATCTAAGTAAAAAAGAATTTATTTATCAATATTATGTATCTTATGCAAAATTTAAAAAAGATAATGATATAGAAATTATGAATTCATTTTTTAATAATTTAACACAAGATATAAGTCAAGAAGACAAAAATGAAATAATGTGGCATATGATTGAACATAAAGATGAATTATATTCAGATATCAGTTTTAATTTCTTAAAGCAAATAACTAATAACGAAGAATATATTTCTTTTTATGCAAATAATAATTTGAGTGAAAAAGATCAAGAAAATGAATTATATAATATTTTACTTGATGAAATTAGTATTCCAAACGAAAAAGAAACTATAAAAAAATCATCTAATGGTTTGATTGAAACATTTTATAGTATATTAATGGGTTTATTATTATTTTTACTTGTTCGTTTTTCTTTACCAAGTTATATATTATATGAATCTATCATTTTAATTTTAATTATTCCTTGTATATTTTTATCAATTTCTTTATCAATGGTAATTTTAAAAAGAAAAAATATAATATTTATTATTATTTTATTTATAATTTCTTTTTATTTTATAACATATTTTTGTACATTTTCATTTCATGAAAGAAGTGGTTTGATTGATTTATGGGATCATTTTCTTTCTATTTGTACTTCCCCATATGATTTACTAAAACACATATTAGAAAGGGCAGAAATATAATGACAAACAGATATTTGCAACAATATAAACAATTAAGAGCAAAAATAAATGTCTTACAAGAAAAATATCAAAGTGATACAAATGCATTATTTACCGATGAAGATAATAAAATTTTAGAAATTGATCAAAAATTAAATCGTTTTAAATATTTATTTTTAATTGTATTAACAGTTTCTGTGGTTGTTATATGTATAATATATACTATATTATATTCTTTATCTATGGCAAAATATACTTGGATAGCTGTTATAATAGGTATTTTGATGTATATAGCTAGTTGTATTTATCGAATTATTTTAATTCGTCATCGTAAAACTTTATTAATACAAAAGAAACCTTTTGATGATGAAATAAATTCTATTAGAAATTCATTAGTAACCGAAATGAATAAAACATCTAACTTAATTTTATTTATCATTTGCGCAAACGAACACTTTTATGAACTTATTTCGCTTAAAGATTTAGAAAAAAGAAAGATTCGATGGTATGAATTGTATAATTTACATTTAGAAGCTATACAAAAAAAATATCACAACCATGCAACAAGACAAGAATTTATTGAATATTATGAAGAATGGAATAATAATATCGAAAAAAATAATGATTAATTAATCATAATTTATATAAAATCATCATAAATTGTAAGGGTGATTTAAAAATGATGTTAATTTGGTTCATTTCCTTACTCTTATCATTTATATTATATTGGATATTTTCAGATATTGTCTTATGGATTACAGCTGTTTTAGTTGGATTAACTATTTTTATTTTGAAAGGAATTCGTAAACAACGATTTATAGTCTTAGAAGTTATATTATTAGCTGTATATATTATACTTTTGTTAGGCTGTATACTATTTCCAAGTGCTTCTTCATTGAAAATTTTGGTTATTATTTTAGGAATTTGGTTTTTAATCTATATTTATGCTTATAAACGCTTATCTTAACATGTTATTTTTAATAAAAAGGGAAGAAAAATATGAAGAAAATTTGTTTATCATGCTTTCATATAAGTTCATGTAATAAATTACATGCAAAAAGCGAAAATAAATGTTGTGAAAAATGTGGAAAAGATGAATTTTATTTTGAAACTTTTTTTAACATATTTTACCATGAAAAAAAATATTCAAAAAAAGAATGGTATTCTAAAACAAGTTCTTTTTCTAATTTTGATTCAACACAAATTAAACTATCAGATCCCTCATTTTCTTTTAGTTTAGAGCAAATTAAACACCTTCTTTTAAAGAACATTCAAAAATACACGTTTTTGGGCAATATTTTGCCCTGCATTCTATTTTTTATAATTTCATTAATAAGTTTTAGTCTTCCCACCTTTTTTCAATCTAGCGCAAATTTCGGCTTCACCCCTAAAAGTAGCCCTTTGAGTCTTTACATTTATTTCATTGGAAGTTTGTTCTTGATTTTCAGTATTATTTTTTTCTTTTTAGTGGTAATAAAAAAACAAAAAATTTTACTCACAAAATTTAGAGGCAATGTAATCTATAAAAGGCTTAGTTTTAATGACTATAATAAGATGTTAGATATAATTGAAGAAAACATTAAAAAAAATGATCACAAATCATTAATTATTAATACAAATAGGCTTATTATTCGCCCTTTTATGAAGAAAGATTTAATAGATTATTATACATTTGGTAAAAATCCCAATGTAACTAGGTATTTAATGTGGGAAAACTTTAAAAATATCGATGAAGCAAAGATAAAATTGCATAACATTTTACATGGATACAAAATGGAACAATATTTCACATTAGCAATCGAAGAAAAAGAGACAAAAACAGTCATTGGATATATTGGATTATCCCAATATGACTATAGTTTATATACATGTCAAATAGTTTATGCTATAGGTGAAGCTTATTGGCATAAAGGTTATATGCAAGAAGCTTTAAAATCTTATGTTTCTTATTTATTTTCAATAGGTAAAAAGGTAATTTATGCAGGTCATGTTGATGAAAATAAAGCATCAGGACATGTTCTTATAAAATGTGGTTTTGTAAGAGATGAAAAAAGAGATTCTGAACTAATTATTCATGGAGAAAAGAAGAAAATCATTCGTTATTTATTAACAAATGATAAATAATTTTAGAATTATAATACTCTTTATAAGAAGATTAATTACCAAAACATGACAAAATTATAAATAAAATGATCACAGAGGTTCATACTTTTGTGATTTTTTATATTTCATTGTTTGATATTCGTTGAAAAAAGAAGAAAAAAAATGTATAATTAAAGTAATTAATAAGAAATAAAATATTTCAATATTTGGAGGACTTTATATGAAAGATTTAATAAGCATATGTCCAATTTGTGGATTTAAAATGAATGGAAAATATAAAAAATGTCCAATATGTGATTCACAAATGAATAAAATAAAAGAAAGACAATTTGATGAAAATCCCAATTTACCTAATAATTTTATTATAAATGATAATAGAGAAGTTAAATTAGGTTATTATTGTTATAAATGTAAGAAAAATATCCATCAACATGTTTGTTTAAATTGTAATACTATTGGTTATATGATAATAGAATATCATAATAAAAGAGCTATTTTACCAAGAATTAATCATTTAAATGAAGTTTTTACGAATGAAGAAGTACAAGAAATAGCATTAAGTTTAACTCAAGAAGAGAAATGTTGGATTTCGCATCAATTTATGGATAGCTATCGTTTGTTTTATAAAAGAGATAAAGTTAAATTTGGTGTTTGCCTTTTTACAGCATTACTAATGTATTTCACAAGTATGGAAATATTTTTCTATTTCTTAGAAAAGGAATATTTATTTGTTGGATATTTTGTTAATGGTATTGGTAATACATTATTTTCTTTATTCTTTAGTATGAGTATATGGTACTTATTTGATGCAAGTGTTGTTGAATACAAGAAAATACCTGCGCAAATTGCCATTTTTATGAGTGTTCCTAATATTATTCAAGTATTTATTTGTATGTTAATGAATTGGCAAGTTAAAGGAACTTTAATTAGTGGCTTTATATTTATATTATTAGAATTAATTATATATTTTATATATGTTATGGTAGGTAAGAAACATGAGAAATAAATTTATTTATTTTATTTGTACACTTTATATTTTATTAATATTTGTCTTAAGTTTTAGCACAACTTTTCGTTTTTCTATTGTTAGTGGATTTACAATTTTATTAGAAAATATTTTTCGTAATAGTGATGTTAATATTTTATATAATATTGTTCATATTACATTATTAATTATTGTATATTGTTTTCTATCGGTGTTTTTATTTATGTTATATACTAATTTCTTTTCTAAAAAATTGTATGTTTATATTTATCCATTATTAACAAGTATTGTTATTGGCGTTTTATCATTAGGAATCATGTCCTTTTTCACAGATATTAATTTTCTAGATTATGTTTATATTGTTATTGGCAGCATTATTGGTGTAACTTTTCCATTTGTTATTATATTAATTAAAAATAGAAATGATAAGGAGGATATATGAAATCAGTTTTTAAAAAGATATTATCTTTTATAACATTATTATTTTTATTATTTGTTATGTCAGGATGTAATAAGTATTATATAGGTGATTATGAATGTAGTTTTATTACTGAGCGTAACGATGATATACTTTACCTAACTAATTTAAGTGAACAAGGAAGGTTAAAAGAAACAATTATTCTTCCTATAAGACTAAATGGTTATAAAGTTGGTGTAGGTGGACCTGGAGGAATACTTACTTCTGGTAGAATTGAATTTTATTCAACTAATTTAATAAATATTTATTTTAATTCTGATGTGTTGCAAAATTGCTATGGAAGTAATTTTAATGTTTATGCTAAAAATATATTTTTACCTTATTATAATAAAGAAGTATGCGATTTCTATCCTTATCATCGTGGAATTTATTATTCATATGAGTATAGTCAAGAAGAAAATAATATTATATCATTCCATGAAGGCAAAATAGCAAATGTAAGTTATTATTATAATTATGATAATGGTTATTGTAAAACATATTTTATTGATGATGTTGATGGGGATATAATTATAAATAAACCCCCAATGCCAATAAGAGATGGATATAGATTTGGTGGATGGTATAAAGAAGAAGAATGTATTAATGAATGGAACTTTGATCATGATATAGTTCCTAAAAAGATTTATGATGAAGAAGAAAATTATATATATAAAGAGACTGCTTTATATGCGAAATGGACAAAGGAGGATATATGAAATCAGTTTTTAAAAAGATAATATGCTTTATCGTAGTGTTATTAATTACCCGAGTTTGACAGTTATTGTGCTACAAAAATTAATTTATGCAGAAATCATTAAAAAAACACCTAAATATGG
>CANQVC010000006.1 GCA_947627195.1 uncultured Bacilli bacterium | reverse complement strand
ATAGTTTTTAAAACTATTGACTAAATATTTAAAACGATGTATAATAGTTTAGTAAACTATATATATTCATATTTTCAAAATTAAAACATATAATTAAGAAAGGGGAAAAACAATGAATGAATTTATTATTATAACAGATTCTTGTTGCGATTTATCTGATGAAATTGCAAAAGAATTAGAAATTGAAGTAATCCCAATGATTGCAACAATAGAAGGAAAAGATTATTACAATTATCTTGATGAAAGAGAAATTAAAAATGATGAATTTTATCAAATGATGAGAGATGGTAAAAAAGCTGTTACCACAATGATTGTTGAAGGAAGATATGAAGAATATTTTGAAAAATATTTAGAAGAAGGTAAAGATATTTTATCTATTTCATTTTCTTCCGCATTATCAGGAAGTTATAATGCAAGTGTTACAGCAGCAAATGAACTTAAAGAAAAATATCCTAATCAAATTATTTTATGTGCTGATTCATTATGTGCTTCAATGGGTCAAGGATTACTAGTTACTTATTGTGCCAAGATGAAAAAAGATGGTAAAAACATAAATGAAATTTATCAATGGATTGAAGAAAATAAAACAAAAGTTGATCATTTATTTACTGTTGGTGATTTAAATTTCTTAAGAAGAGGTGGAAGGCTTTCTTTTATGATGGCTATTTTAGGAACAGTTTTACGTGTTAAACCTCTTTTACATGTGTCTTTAGAAGGTAAATTAGTGCAAACAGGAAAAACTAAAGGAAGAAGACATTCAATTGATGCTATTGTTCAAAAAATGCTTGAAACAATTGAAAACCCTGAAAATCAATTATTTTATATTTCTCATGGTGATTGTATTGATGATGCTAATTATATGAAAGAACAAATTCACGAATATTTTCCTAATAATGAAATTATTATTCATTATATAGGTCCTGTTATTGGTAGTCATTCAGGTCCTGATACATTAGCTGTATTCTTTTTAGGAAATGATCGTACAAAAGAAAAAGAATAAATTTTGTGCCCCACAACTGTAAAACTTTTATAATTATTTATTACTTAATAAAAATAAATAATGATTATAAATAATAAAAAACATCTATTAAAAATATAGGTGTTTTTTAATGGAAAAATATTGGCTTAAATTTGAAAATAAAAAAAGAAACGATATTTTTGATATCATTTCTATTGTTTTTAATGGTACACCCTCAGGGACTCGAACCCTGGACCCATTGATTAAGAGTCAATTGCTCTACCAACTGAGCTAAGGGTGCATATTCAAGTATAATTATTATATCATAGACATATAGAAAAAGCAAGAAATTTTTATTGATTGTTAATGCGTTTATGTTATATAATATTAGTTGAAAAGAAATGGAGATATATATGAAGACTTTAAAATTATGGGATGATACTTTAGTTAGAAATGCAATGTTTTTCGCAATCAAAAAACATGAAGGACAAACAATGAAAGATCCTAAATCTATGCCTTATACAGCTCATTTCATTGGTGTAACGATGAATGCCATTAAATATGCATTATTAGATACAAATGAAATTGATTGGAATTTATTAGTTTGTTGTGCCATTCTTCATGATACTATCGAAGATACTAATACAACATATGAAGAAATCAAATCATTATTTAATTTAGATATTGCTAATGGTGTATTAGCATTATCAAAAAATCCCCAAATAGATTATAAAGATCAAATGAAAGATTGTATCAGAAGAATAAAAGAATGCCCCAAAGAAATTGCCATGGTTAAAATGGCTGATAGAATATTTAATTTATCTAAAAAAGTATCAACATGGAGTAATGAAAGAAATAAAGAATATAAAGAAGAAGCAGAATATATTCTTAGTGAATTAGGATTCGCAAGTAATACATTTTCTAATGCATTACTAGAATACATAAAAAATTATTAAAATGTTTGAAAAATTAGAAAATACCTCAAAGATTTCCTTGAGGTACTTTTAAACAAATATAGATAATTGTGATACTAAATGTACAAATACAAATAATAATGGATAAGTAACAATACAAAGGATTGTGGAAATAAAACAAATGCGACTTGCTCTTTCCATTTCATTGTCAAATGTAGAACAATAAGTACTTACAACAGCTGAAAGAGGAGCTCCAAAACCAATGACAATAACTGTTACATCATAATTATTGAAATGAATAAAATGAATAGCTTGTAATAACATTATAATTAATAAAGCAACTAAAGGAAAAATCAATGTTTTCGCAATCGCAATTACCCATGATACTTTATCAGTCAAAGCTTCTTTAATATGAGCTTCACCTAAAATAGTACCTATAATTATCATTGCTAGAGGAGTAGTTAATTTAGATGCAGTAGTTATAACCATATAAATACTTGGTAATGTTTTGTCAATTCTTAAGAATGAAAATTTTTCTCCATCAATCATAACTTTAGGCATAAATCCTTGGGTTAACCATATAAATAATCCTAGAAACATACCTATCATTACAGGGTTTAAGAATATATTTTTCATTGATGATTTAAATTCTTTTTTAGTAAATTTTAAACGAGAAATTGTAAAGTAACAATAAATATATAAAATTAAACGAAAAGCTAATGTCATCATATTTGCTGGAATCATTACTTCTGAATAATTATCATTATATATTGTTGTTAAAACGGGGATAGCAAAAAACGTCAATTGTCCAACAACTAAAAAGATTGAAAAAATAGATCTTTTATCTTTAGGAAGTTTAATTAATATTAATTGACCAATTAATATAAAGATAATATGAAGGGCTAATGATATAACAAAAACCATTATATTTTCTTTAAAACTTTCTGTATCAAAATCAGCCATAAATGCTGCAAAAGCCATTGCAGGTAAAGCAAATTTTAAAACAAGAAATGTTAAAAAGTTTTTTGAATCAGTATTAATAATATTTTTATGTCTTAAAATAAATCCCAAACTAATAAATACAAGTGATATTAATATTGCACCTATAAAATTTGGATCTGTGAGAATATCACCAATAATCTTTAACATATAATCTCCACTTTTTACATTAATATCGATATTATAGCACAATTTGCTTATTTTTTAAAGTAGAATCTATCAAAAAAATTAAATATGCAAATTAATAGAAATTTGTATTTAAGTGTGGTATACTTTCACTACAATAAAAAAGATTAGGAAGGAAATGTATGAAAAGAAAAATTATTAAAAAAGTTTTGTTATTTATGTTATTTATTTGTTCATTGTTTTTATCAAATGTTTTAATCATTCAAGCCCAAGAAACACAATCTGATTTTTATTGGAGTGATAAAAATGAACCCATTTTTTATGGCGCAACAAAAATTGAAATGTCGAAAAATGCTATTTCATCATTTGATATCAACGATATTCGTTTTCGAGTATTTGCTAAAGACTTTGAAGATGGAGATCTAAATATTGAATGTATTGAAAATAATGTAGAAGTAAATAAAGTAGGAGAATATCAAATTAAATATCAAGTAAAAGATTCTGATAATAATTTAGTAACTTTAGAAGTCCCTGTTAAAATATTAAATGATGAAAACCATCATATAAAAATGGAAAGAACATTATATACAATTCCTAATGATTGGAATATGACTTTAGCTGGATTTAGTAGATGTAATTCAGGCGATAGACAACATTTAGGTATTTATCTTCCTAGTAATGCTTCATTTAAAATGAAAGTATTAGAAGGAAATAGAAATATTAGTGTAGCAATGTTAAATAATGATGCTTATAAAGAAACAGCTAAAACAATAGATTATAAAAATGAAGAAAGTATAGAAATAACTAATCAATATTTAGAATCAAATCAAGAACAAGGAAAAGTACCAGGAAATTATGCTAATGTTCCTTTTATATCTTCACCAAAATTAAATCGTGGTGAAAATATAAATACCATTTGTAAAGTTGAAATTGAATATGATACTAATGTAGTTAAACCTTTAAATTATTATTATCAAGGAGAAGATGAACAAGAATTTAAAGATAAGTGGCGAAGTAGTAAAGATGAACTTGCGGTAATAGAAAATGATGTTTTAACAGTACTTGTTCCATTTCAAGATATTGATACAACAGATGATTATGAATTTAAAACATTAGATGAATTTTTAAATTATTATCATCAAGTTGTTTATAAAATGGATGAAATTATTGGATTATCATATCAACCAACAAAAGTAACAGACCAAAATATTCATGCCAAATATTTGGTTAAGGCCAATAAACATGGTGCAGGAGCAGCTTATTATGCTGGTAAACATGTAGGTATTAATAGTGATAGTCTTCATGCATTTTTTGAAATGAATTGGGGAGGATTACATGAAATAGCTCACGGCTATCAAGGATATTTAGGTAAAGGAACAATGGAGCTTGGAGAAACATCTAATAATATTATTGGTCATTATGTACAAATGAATAAAGATATATTTTCAGCAAATAAAGATTGGTTAGGTAAACTAAAAGATACTGAAGATAAATATAATAAAGGACGTTTAGAAGGTAAAGTATTTAATGACTTTGGTCAAGATCCTGCTGTTAAATTATATGCTATTATTAATTTGTTTGATTATTTTGAAAAAGAAAACACTTATGCAAAAATGTTTAGTTATTATCGTGAAAAAATGAATGATAATACTTTCACATCATCAACTCCTAATCAAGATATTTATGCTTTATTCTTTTATGATATTTATCAAGTAAATATTTTACCATATTGGAATTCATGGGGTTTACCTGTAAGTGAAGAAGTTATTGAAAAAGTAACTAAAGCTAATAAAACAATTTCAATTTTGAATGACGTATCCCAAGATAAATGTTTCGAAATAATGCAAAAAGAAAATATATCATTAAAATATGGCTTAGTTTCTGATGATATATTATCTAAATATAATTTAAATAGTACTTTAGAAGTACAAATAAAAACTGATACAAAAGATACATTTGATAACCATATTGTTTTATTAGAAAAAGAAGGTAAAATAGTTTATCAAGCACCAATTATAAAAGGTGTCGCCACATTTACCAATATAGTAACAGATAGTTATTTACTTCGTACCCCAACATCATTTGATTATACATATAATAAGAAATATGTCACATTAAAACCAGGAAATAATACAACAGATGTTTTATATTCTTCAATAAATCGTTTAGGTGATCATCAAACGATGTTAAAGATAAGGGGTGCATATTATGATACAACAGGTTATATCATTCGTTTAAGTAATAATAATACTAAAGGTTCAATTGATTTAGGTCCAACTAATTTAGGAAATCAAAACAATGAATGGAAAGATAGACCAAATGATATTTTTGTTTCAGTTACAATTAAAAATAAAAAAGGTAAAGTAATTGATTATCAAGAAGTAAAAGGTAATGGATATTTTTCTTTAACAAATATTCATTATAAAGATATTGATTTGGAATATGGATATACAATTGAAGTATATACAATGATGCCAAATTGCGTTAATGTAATTTCCTTAATATCAAATACAATTATTGAAGAATATAAAGAAACATCAATAAACACATTAATATTTGAAGTAACCAAAGATGGATTACTTCCTAAATATAAAAATGATTTTCCTTTAAAAGATGTATTATATAAGGCAAATAAAGATTTTATAATTGATAATTTAAATAATTATGTTAATTATTTTGATATTCATCAAAATGAATTAAATACTAAATATTTATCCAAACAAGAAAAAGAAAATTTTATATATTATTATAGTCAATTAAATCAAGAAGATAAATCTTTATATCAAAATTTATATCAAAAAATAATGAATGGAGGAAGTCCATCAATTGAATTGTTACAAAAAGAAGTAACAGTATCAACTGTAAAAGATTTAAAATGGAATGATTATTTAAAAGTATATGATAATGAAGATGGATATATTACTTTATTCGATGACAATATTAGTTTTTCATCATATGATGGTAAATCAAAAGGCGATTATGTTACAAATGTAATTGTGAAAGATAGTGATGGTAATGAATCAAGTGTTGAAATGACTTTACATATCTTATCGTCATCAAAACATAAAGGATGTAAAAACTCTAAAGATATATTTATTTATCTATTGTTTGCCTTTGGCATTTTATTCTTTATATCCCTTGTTGGATTTAAAAAGAAGACAAAATAAATATAATAAAAGAGATGGTAAGAAAATCCTCTCTTTTAATTTAGTTTATGGAAAAATATAAAATAAATTGATATTATATAATTAATTTAATTATAAATTTTAGATATATCAAAATAATATAAAAAGCTATTATAAGAATATATATCCTTTATAATAGCTTTTTTAATACATCATAGTTCATCATTAACTAATTGTTTGTAATTCTGATTTGCATCAATCATTTTCATGAAACCTTTGTTTTTTTCTAGAAGCTTAAAAACAATCACACCAACAACCATAACAACAGCTTCTCCTAGTGCTACACTTCCCATAGAAATTAAGAAAGGTTGTTTAAATGCTAAAAACAATTCAAAAGCAACAATAATACCATTAAATATAACAGGGAATATACTAGCTATATAAATATTTTTAGAAAACATAATACAAACAACTGCCAAAATTGTTGCAAAAGTTCCAAATGTAATATCATATAACATCATTGGACTAAATAAATTAGATATAAAACACCCTAATATTAATCCAATACTATAGTCTTTTCGATAGAAACACAAAAAAACTAAAATCTCTGAAATTCTAAATTGAATAGCATCATAAGAAAATGGATTAAAGATTGTTAATACAACATACATTGCTGCTACTAATGATAATCTAATCATTATCAGAATTTTTTTATTCACTTTTCTCATCTCCTTGTTTTTTATTTGGATGGTTTGGCAAGGAACATCCACTTGTCTATTACAACAAATATATTTTATCATAAATCGATAATAAAGTAAAAGAAAATGATTTTATTTTTTATATTATTTTTGATAGCGTTTTATCAATATTGAAAAAAAAGACAATTTATGATAGAATTATTAAGAATGAAAGGAAATTTATTGTAATGAGTGTTTTAGAAGTACAAAACCTAAAATTTAATTACGGTGATAAAGAATTGTTTTCTGGATTAGATGTTCGCATATTTGATGGTGAACATGTTGGTATAGTTGGGGCAAATGGTGTAGGAAAAACAACATTCATGAATTTAATTTCCGAAAAATTAACCCCAGATGAAGGAACAATTATTTGGGATAATACAAAATCTTTTTCATATTTAGATCAACATTTAATTGTAAATGATGAAATAACTATTCAAGAATATTTATATAGTGTATATAATGATTTATTTAAAAAAGAAGAAGAAATGAATCAACTATATAAGTCATTAGAGTCAGTTGATGAAAGTAAATATGATAAAATATTAGAAAAGGCTTATAATATTCAAGAATATCTTGAAGAAAATAAATTTTACCAAATTAAGTCACGTATTCAAAATGTAATACAAGGATTAGGTATTAAAATAGAAGGCAAACAAATTTTAAAAAATCTATCAGGTGGACAAAGAGCTAAAGTTTTTTTAGGTAAAATGTTACTTGAAGAAAAAGATATATTATTGCTTGATGAACCAACTAATTTTTTAGATGCACAACATGTTGAATGGCTTAGTAAATTTCTTACAAATTACAAAAATTCCTTTTTAGTAATAAGTCATAATTTTGAATTTTTAAATAATTGTTGCAACGTTATAGTGGCAATTGAAAACAAAAAAATGACTAAATATAAAGGTAATTATCAAGATTATTTACGTTTAAGAACGATGAATTTAGAAACATATCAAAAAGAATATGAAAAGCAACAAAAAGAAATTAAAAAAGCCGAAGATTTCATTGCGAAAAACATCGTTAGAGCCTCAACAACAAAACAAGCACAAAGTAGAAGAAAAATGTTAGAGAAAATGACTATTCTTGAAAAGCCACAGCAAGATAAAAAAGTCTTTTTTAAATTTGATTTTACTAAATCATTTCATATGATGTGTATGGAAATCTCCCATTTAACAATCGGTTATACATATCCAATATTATCAGATATTAATTTAAAATTTCAATTTGGGGAAAAATATGTCATCGTTGGAAAAAATGGAGTTGGTAAAACAACATTTTTAAAAACAATATTAAATGAAATTCCTCCATTAAGTGGTAATATTAAAATGGCACCATATAATGATATTGTTTATTTCTCTCAAGAAACAGAAATACCATCATGTACAGCTATTGAATACATTCGTTCTTTTTATCCTAAATTAGATGATACTAAAATTAGAACATTATTAGCTCAATATGCCATTACAAATGAATTAACAATAAAACCAATGAAACAATTATCTGGTGGTGAAATGACTAAAGTTCGTTTTGCTTTATTAAGCTTAAAAAGATCTAATTTATTAATCCTTGATGAACCAACTAATCATTTAGATCGATTAGCAAAAGAATCATTATTTAATGCAATTAGTCATTATCCTGGGACTGTTATTTTAGTTTCCCATGAAAAAGAATTTTATCAAAAGTTAAATATGAAAGAAATTAAATTTTAGTTTGGAGTAAAATATGAATCAACATCAAAATATAAGAAATATTGCTATAATTGCTCATGTTGACCATGGAAAAACAACATTAGTAGATCAATTATTAAAAAAGTCTTCAACTCTTGAAGCAAGAGAAGAAATAGAAGAAAGAGCAATGGATTCAAATGCCTTAGAAAGAGAAAGAGGCATTACGATATTAGCTAAAAATACTGCTATAAATTATAAAGGTTATAAAATTAACATTTTAGATACCCCAGGACATGCTGATTTCAGTGGTGAAGTTGAAAGAATCATGACTATGGTTGACGGAGTATTATTAGTTGTTGACGCTTATGAAGGAGCAATGCCACAAACAAGATTTGTTCTAAAAAAGTCTTTAGAATGTAATTTAAAACCTATTGTTGTTATAAATAAAGTAGATAAAGATAGTGCAAGATGTGAAGAAGTAGTTGATGAAGTCTTAGATTTATTTATCGAACTTGGCGCAACAGATGATCAAATTGATTTTAAAGTAGCTTATGTCAGTGCAATAAGAGGAACTTGTAGTTTATCTAGTGATATAACTACCCAAAAACCAACAATGGATCCTTTACTTGATTTAATTATCCAAGAAATACCAGCTCCTAATGTTGATATAGATGGTGGATTACAATTTCAAGGAGCATTATTAGATTATAATGATTATGTTGGTCGTGTTGCAATTGGTAGAATCAAAAGAGGTAAAATTAGAAGTGGAGAAGTTGTAAGTTGCATTCGCTTAGATAATTCCATTAAACAATTTCGTGTTCAAAAATTATTTAGTTTTTTAGGTTTAAATAAAACCGAAGTTGAAGAAGCTTATGCTGGAGATATAGTAGCAGTAGCAGGATTAATGGATATTAATGTTGGTGAAACAATTTGTACAGTAGGAATGGAAGAACCATTAGAACCTATTCATATTAGTGAACCTACAGTAGAAATGAATTTCTCCACAAATGATTCTCCTTTTTCAGGAAAAGAAGGTAAATTTGTAACATCAACTAAATTAGATGAAAGATTATATCGTGAAGTTCAAAAAGATGTAAGTTTAAGAGTTAAAAGAATAGGTTCAGGAGAAGAATGGATTGTTTCAGGACGTGGTGAACTTCATTTAGGAATTTTAATTGAAAATATGCGTCGTGAAGGATATGAATTTCAAGTAGCAAAACCTAAACCAATTATTAAAGAAATAGATGGTAAAAAATGTGAACCATTTGAATTTGCGCAAATAGATGCTCCTAATGATACTATTGGTAATGTTATTGAATTATTAGGTAAACGTGGGGGAAATCTTGAAAGTATGGATAATGGCGAAACGCAAACTAAACTTATTTATACAATTCCATCAAGAGGTTTAATTGGTTTATCAACTGATTTCATGACTGCTACAAAAGGATATGGCAGTTTAAGTCATTATTTTTTAGAATACCGTCCAATTGAATCTATTTCTGTTGGTGAAAGAAAATTAGGAGTTTTAGTGGCAGTTCAAGAAGGAAAAACAACTGCATATGGAATTGGACAAATAGAAGATAGAGGAATATTGTTTGTTGAACCAAATGAAAATGTATATGAAGGACAAATCGTTGGTGAATGTAATAAAGAAGAAGATTTAAGTGTTAATGTTGTGAAAGCAAAAGCTATGAGTAATCAAAGATCTTCAACAAAAGACACAACTATTGTTTTAAAAAGACCAAGAAAAATGCCATTAGAAGCTTGTTTAGAATATATTAATGAAGATGAACTTGTTGAAGTTACACCAAGGAATATTCGCTTAAGAAAAAGAATATTAGATACCGTAACAAGAAAAAAATATGATGCTAAAAAGAATGCGTAAATATTATGAAAGCTATTAATCATGAAAAAAGAATAAATATTCAAATAATAATTATTAGTATAATTTTCTTACTTATTGGATGTGGTATTTTAATAAGTAGTATTTCAATTAAAAATAAACTAAAAAAATATAAAGAAGAAGGAATTAAAATATCAGCTGTAATTATTGATATTGTTAATCCCCCTTTAGAAAATGATGAAAATTATGATGATAAATTATTAGATTATCAAACAAAACTAGAAGAATATCGTCTTGATGGAATAATTAAAAAAAATCAAATAAGAGCTATTATTATTAGATATAATTTTGATAATCAACAATATATTAATAGTTTAAACTATTATTCAGATGAAGATTTATATGATTTAGGTAAAACAATTGATATTTATATATTAAATAATGATCCTAATCAATTTAAACATGATTTTTCTCAAGCTTCATCCGCAAATTTCTTTTTTGGTTTTGGTATTGTAATAATAATTATAAGTTTCTTAATTGCATTATATAGAATTGTTAAATTAATTAAATTACTAAAATGGTTTTCTTCATCAATCAAAGTTAAAGCAAAGATTGTGTTTGTGGAAGAAAAAGAAAATAAAAGAGGAAAATATTTCTTTACTGCTGTATGCAGTTATATGTTAGAAACAAATGAAGAAAAGATATTAAATAGTCAAGTAGTTTCTTCAAAAGAAAATCCCATAACATTTATCAATAAAATAGTTGAAGCATATGTTCCAAAAAACATTATAAATAATCAATGTAATGGTTATATTAATTTAGATTAATCAAAATAGAGGTAAAACATGAACAAAATAAAACTTTTAATTTTAATAACATTTTCTTTTTTTGTTGTTGGATGTAATAATACAACTATTAAAGAAGATACTACATTAACAATATATTCTTTAAATGATTTTCATGGGGCTGTATTTGATGACAAAACTGGTGGTCTTAATACTATTGCTAGTTATTTAATCGATAAAAAAAATGAAGATCCAGATCATACAATTATTTTATCATCAGGAGATATGTTTCAAGGAACAGCAATATCTAATATGACAAAAGGTGGAGTTGTTGTTGAAGTGATGAATAAAATTGGTTTTGATTCTATGACTGTTGGTAATCATGAATTTGATTGGGGAATTGATGTTATTAGACAATATAATAATAAAACATCAGAAGTAGTAGCTAATTTTCCTATTATATGTGCTAATATATATGAAAAAGCAACTGATAAACCAGTTGATTGGTGTGAACCTTATACAATTATTACTAAAGGTGATCTTAAAATAGGTATAATAGGTGTTATTGGAAGTTCATTAACAAACTCTATTTCCCCAACAATTATTGAGCCATATGAATTTAAATCTATTTTACCAATTATTAAACAATATACAAAAGAATTAAGAACAGAAAAAGGATGTAATGTTGTTATAGTTTCTGCTCATGATAATACTGAAAACATTAATTATTCAATTGCTAATTTATCAGATGAATATCAAGTTGATGCTATATTTAATGGTCATACTCATACTTATTATCAAGGTGAACTTAGAGGTGATGATAATATTATGATGCCATATATTCAATCTGGTTCATCTGGATCATATATTGGTAAAATTGAATTAACAATAGATGGTAAAGCTAATAAAGTAAAAGATGGTAGTGCTGAAAATATCAAAGTTAATAAAACATTAGCAAAAGTTAATTCGGAAGTAAATGATATAATTGAAAAACATAATAAAGTGGTTCAAGAAATATCTGATGAAGTAATTGGTGTTGCTGGAAAAGAAATAGATAGAGCTGATGGAACAATTTGGGCTGCTAATGTTATTAGAGATTATGCAAAAATGGAAATTGGGGTTATTAATACTGGTGGTATACGTGCTAATGCTTTTCCGATTATGAAAAATGAAAATGTAACTGTTGGTAAAATATGGGAAGTAATGCCATTTGATAATGAAGTTAAAACATGTACTTTAAGTGTTAGTAATATTAAAAAATTATATGAAAATAATAGTTTATGTATGAGTGATAATGTTGAAGTGATTGGTAATGATCTTTATATTAATGGCGAAATTGCTACAAAAACAGAATATTCTGTTGCTGCTATTGATTATATATTTGATAACAAAAATTATCCATTCTTAAAAAGTAAAGATCAAGTTATTACAGGTGTCTTATTTAGAGATTATTTAATTCAAGCTGTAAAAGATGCTTGTAAAGATGGAAATTATTGGAATGCCTAATTTTTTTAACATATTTAAAATGTAATTATATTAGAAATATTTATAATCATATCAACGTGTTAATATTTATAATTTTATAAACATGTTGATATGATTTATTATAATAATAAATAATAATAATTAATAAATAAATAATAAATAATATAAGAAAGGATTAAACATTATGATAAAAAAATGTTTTACTATTAATCAAAATAGAACAACAGAAGAATTTCAAAGTTATCATCAATTATTTGAAAAAAATTTATTTCAAGCCATTGAAATATTTTATCCATATGATAAATCAATTGAACAAATGGAAACATATGAAAAAAATGTTTTGGATTTAATGAAATATAATATTGAAGTTGTTTTGCATTTACCACATGGTGTTAAAAATGATTTGTGTAATGAAGAAACTTATGATGTCGTTTTAAATAGATTTAAAAAAGCAATAGATTTTTCTAAAAAGTTTAATGTAAATAAATTAACATTACATTTAGGGTATGTAACTAAAAATAAAAAGAGCCGTGAATTCTTAAAACAGAAATCTATTGAAACAGTACGCATATTAGCTAATTATGCTTATCCTGCTAATATCATGATTGAAAATATGCCCGATATACACGAAATGGGATATAGCCCTGAAGAAATAAGAAATATAATTGATACTGTCAATTTACCTAATGTGAAATTCATTCTTGATTTTGGGCATGCTAATGTAAGTGAATTTCCTATTGAAAGTTATATTGATTTATTAAAAGATAAATTATTCCATTTACATATCCATGATAATGATGGAACAAGAGATCAACATAAACCTCTTGGAACAGGCAATATTCCTTTTAAAAAATTGTTTAAAAAATTAAATGATTATAATGAATTATTTTGCATGGAAATATTATATGAATCCGTCGATAATCTAATTCAATATGAAAACGATTTAAAACAATATGTATAGTGTTTTCATATTGTTGTAAAAAGTAAGAAAGTATAGTATAATAAGTTATCATTTGTAGGAGTATATATGCAAAACCAAAATATTGTAATTATAAGCGATAGTAGTTGTGATTTAACTCAAGACATTATTCAAAAATATGATATTAAAATTGTTCCTTTCTTTGTTTCCATCGGTGGCGAATCATACCGTGATGGAATTGATATAAAATCTAAAGAATTGATAGAAAAAGTAGATCAATATAAAGAATTACCTAAGACTGCTTCAATATCTCCAGGTCAATATCATGAAGTATTTGCTAAATATGCTGATGATGCTGATATAATATTTATTGGACTTGGTTCAGGCTTTTCCGCAAGTTACTCATCAGCCCAAGCAGCAGCTACAGCATTTACTAATGTTTATGCTATTGATTCATTGAATTTAAGTTCAGGAACAGGGTTACTTATTTTAAAAATGTGTAAGATGCGTGAAGAAGGAAAATCAGTTAAGGAAATAGTTGATGAAATTAAAAGATTAATTCCTTTAGTTCGTACGCAGTTTGCTATTAATACATTAGATTATCTACATATGGGTGGAAGATGTAGTGGAACATCGCGTTTGTTTGGTACGATGTTACGATTAAAACCAATAATTAGAGTAGTTGATGGAAAAATGGTTGTAGCGAAAAAACCAATTGGTTATAATCGAGCCCTTAGCTCTTTAATTGAATATGTTGATAAAGATTTTGATAATATTGATTTAGATAATATTATGATTACTCATTGTTTAGCTGATGAAGATGCTAAATATTTAAGACAAGAATTAGAAAAAAGATTTAAAAATACCAATATCTTAGAAACATTTGCTAGTGGAGTAATATCTACCCATTGTGGTCCAAGATGTATAGGTATATTATATATTTTAAAGAAGTAACAAATATTTTCTAAAAGGTAATGAGGTAAACAATATGGCAACTGAACTTTTAGCACCAGCAGGCAATAAAGAATCTTTTCTAAGTGCAATTAATCATGGTGCTGATGCAGTTTATGTTGGTGGATTTCGCTTTGGTGCACGTGCTAGTGCTGATAATTTTTCTAATGATGATCTAAAAGAAATGATTAAATATGCTCATAAATTTAATGTGAAAGTATATGTTACAGTTAATACTCTTTTAAAAGATAATGAGATAGAAGATGCATTGTCGTTCGTTTCTTTTTTACATCAAATTCATGTTGATGCCATATTGATTCAAGATTTAGGATTTGCTCACTTAGTCCATGAAATGTTTCCTAAATTAATATTACATGCTTCAACACAAATGAATATTCATTCAGTTGGACAAGCTATGTTTCTTCAAGAAATGGGTTTTAAAAGAATTGTTTTAGCTCGGGAAACTCCAATTGAAATTGTGAAAGAAATTATTGAAAAAGTTGATATTGAAATTGAAATATTCGTTCATGGCGCATTATGTATGGCATATTCTGGTAATTGTTATTTATCTTCAATTATAGGTAAAAGAAGTGGCAATAGAGGAAGATGTGCGCAACCGTGTAGACTTGAATATAGTTTAGAAGGTACTAATTATCAAGGATATTTATTAAATTCAAAAGATTTAATGTTATTAGAAAAAATAAAATCTTTGCAAAAATTAGGTGTTCATTCTTTTAAAATAGAAGGAAGAATGAAAAGACCTGAATATGTTGGTTTAGTTACTGAAGTTTATAAAAAGGCAATAAATGATGATATAACAAATATTGAAGAAGATATAAAAAATTTAAAATTAATGTTTCATCGTCAATTTACAAAAGGTTATTTATATCATGAAGAAAATAATTTATTTACTAATATTAAATCTCCTAATCATATTGGTATTGAAATAGGAAAAGTAATAAAAACTAATTTTCCTTGGTGTACAATTGAATTAAATAATTGTTCTTTATCTAGAAATGACAGTATTAGAATTGTAGGTAAAGTTAATGATGCTATTACATTTCAAGAAATTCCTGAAATAAAACAAAATAAAATTATTATTCGTACCCATGAAAAAGTAGAAGTTGGCTCTATTGTTTTAAAAACAACCGATGCTAAATTGATTGAAAAAGTTAATAATATTAAACCTAAAAAGATTTTAATAAAAGCAAAATTATCTTTAGAAAATGAATATTTAGTTTTAGAATTGTTTTATGAAAATATTCATGTAAAAGCAATAAGTGAATATAAATGTTTAGTTGCTAAACAAAAAGATTTTTCAAAAAGAATCATTGAACAAATACAAAAAACTAATAATACAGATTATGAAATAACAAATATAAATGATTTTAATGAAAATGTATTTTTACCAATTAGTGTAATTAATAATTTAAGAAGAAAAGCAATTACTTTATTAGATGAAGAATTTAATAAACGAGAAGATCAAATTCCTTATGTTGTTAAAGAATATAAACAAGAAATAAAACCTTTAATATTACAACCAAAACTTCATGTTAAAGTTCGTACAACTGACCAACTTGAAGCATTACTAGATTTTAATGATATTGAAATATATACTGAAGATGAGTCTTTAATTAATGATTTTTCTTCAGTTAATCATCCAATTCATTATGTCAATCCACGTATTGAAACTAAAAAAATTAAAGATGGAATGATTCAAAATCATAATTTGATAGGAAATAATCATCTAATAAGTAGCCCTTATATGAATGTTACAAATGCTTATAGTGTATATTTGTTACATCAAAAAGGGATAAATATAGTTGGTTTATCAATTGAATTATCAAAAAATGAAATTAAACAATTAGTTACAAATTATCAAAAATTATATCATAATAATCCTAATGTTTATGTCATGTTATATGGATATTATGAATTGATGATTATGAAACATTGTCCAATTCAAAAAGCTTTAAATAAACAACAAAAACCATGTGGTGCTTGTTATTTAAAACAATATTATCTTGTAGATCGTTTAGGATTTCGTTTTCCATTACTAAGAAGTGATGGATGCCAAATTAAATTAATGAATTGTAAAAGAGTTCATTTATTACAATACATGAATGAATTAAAAGAAATTGGCATTAATCAATTTTATCTTGATTTCACAATTGAAACAAAAGAAGAAACATTACAAATAATGCAAGCTTATTATGATATGTTTAATCATATCAGTGAAAATATATCATTAAGTCTTAATGATGTCACTTATGGACATTTTAAAGAAGGAATTATATAAAATATATGACCAATACATTTAAAGTCACTAAACTTTTAATGTGTATATCAGCTACTATACAAAATTGACCAAAGACTAATGTCATTAAACTTAGGTAGCAAGAAATATAATCATCAATATATAATGATATACAATATATAATATATTATATAATATATATTTTATATGTTGATATTTTAAGGAGAAGAAAATGGATAAAAGCAAAACAAACGAAAAAAGTGTTCAAGAAATGATTAATGAATTAGTAGTAAATGCCCAAAAAGCTTTACAAGAATATCGTGATTTCACCCAAGAACAAGTAGACTATATTGTGGCAAAATGTAGTGTTGCAGCTTTAGATAAACACGGAGAATTAGCTATGGCAGCTATCAAAGAAACAAATAGAGGAGTATTTGAAGATAAAGCAACAAAGAATTTATTTGCTTGTGAATATGTTGTTAACAATATGCGTCATTTAAAAACTGTAGGTGTAATTAACGAAAATCCTGTAACAGGTATTACGGAAATAGCTGACCCTATTGGGGTAATTTGTGGTATTACGCCAACAACAAACCCTACATCAACAGTTATATTTAAATCATTGATATGTTTGAAAACAAGAAATCCAATTATATTTGCTTTTCATCCATCTGCTCAACAATCATCTAAACTTGCTGCAGAAGTTGTTTATCAAGTAGCAGTAGCTGCTGGAGCCCCAAAGAATTGTATTCAATGGATTGAAGAACCTTCCATGGAAGCAACGACATGTTTAATGAATCATGAAGGTGTAGCTACTATATTAGCAACAGGTGGTAATGCTATGGTTAAAGCTGCATATTCATGTGGTAAACCAGCCATGGGTGTTGGTGCAGGTAATGTTCCTGCTTACATTGAAAAAACAGCTAATATTAAACAAGCTGTAAATGATATTGTTATGAGTAAATCATTTGATAATGGTATGATTTGTGCTTCAGAACAAGCTGCTATTATTGATAAAGAAATTTATGAAGAAACTAAAAAAGAATTTGAAAAATATGGTGTATATTTTGTAACACCAAAAGAAAAAGAATTATTAGAGAAATATGCATTTGGTGTTGTGAAAAATGGTGAAGGATGTAGTCAAGCTAAATTAAATCCTGATATTGTAGGTCGTCCAGCAACATGGATTGCTAAAGAAGCAGGATTTAAAGTAAAAGATAATACGGTTATTTTAGCTGCTGAATGTGAATTTGTTGGTCCAAATGAACCATTAACAAGAGAAAAACTTTCACCAGTTCTTGCTATATTAAAAGCTGAAGATACTAATGATGGAATTAAGAAATCATCACAAATGGTTGAATTTAATGGTTTAGGACATTCTGCTGCTATTCACACTAGTAATAAAGAATTAGCTGATGAATTTGGTAAAGAAGTAAAAGCAATGAGAATTATTTGGAACAGCCCTGCTACATTTGGTGGTATTGGTAATGTTTATAATTCTTTCCTTCCTTCTTTAACATTAGGCTGTGGAAGTTATGGAAGAAATTCAATTGGTGGAAATGTTAGTGCTGTAAATTTACTTAATATTAAAAAAGTTGGAAAGAGAAGAAATAATATGCAATGGTTTAAAGTACCTTCAAAAATATATTTTGAAAGAAACTCAATTGAATATTTAAAAGACATGCGTGATGTTAATAAAGTATGTATTGTTACTGACCGTTCAATGGTTGATTTAGGTTATGTAAATCGTGTAACAGACCAATTAAACTTAAGAAGAAATAAAGTTCAAGTTCAATTGTTCTGTGATGTAGAACCAGATCCAGATATTGAAACAGTTAGAAGAGGGGTTGTATTAATGGAAGCATTCCGCCCTGATACAATTATTGCTTTAGGTGGTGGATCATCAATGGATGCTGCTAAAGGTATGTGGTTATTCTATGAACATCCAGAAGTTGATTTTGATGATTTAAAACAAAAATTTATGGATATTCGTAAACGTGCTTTCAAATATCCTGAATTAGGAAAGAAATCAAAATTAGTATGTATTCCAACAACATCAGGAACTGGATCTGAAGTAACACCATTTGCTGTTATATCTAATAAAAAAGAAAATAAGAAATATCCACTTGCAGATTATTCTTTAACACCAACTGTTGCCATTATTGATCCTGAATTTACAACTTCACTTCCAGGTGGTATTACTGCTGATACAGGAATGGATGTTTTAACTCATGCTATTGAAGCATATGTTTCAGTATTAGCTAGTGATTTTACTGATGGACTTGCTTTACAAGCTATTCAATTAGTATTCAAATATTTACCAAGAGCTGTAAAGAATGGTAAGAATGATTTGGAATCTCGTGAAAAAATGCATAATGCATCTACTATTGCTGGTATGGCTTTCGCAAATGCGTTTTTGGGAATGAACCATTCACTTGCTCATAAAATTGGTGGTATTTTCCATACACCTCATGGTCGTGCTAATGCTATTTTATTACCACATGTCATTCGTTATAATGGAACTGTTCCCCAAAAACTTTCCACATGGCCTAAATATGATTATTATAAAGCAAATGAAAAATATCAAGATATCGCTAAATTATTAGGTTTAAAAGCATCTACTCCTGAAGAAGGTGTTGAAAGTTTAGCAACAGCAGTTATGAATTTAGGAAAAGAAGTTGGTATTTCTATGAATTTTCAAGATCAAAAAATTACTGAAGAAGAATGGAATAGTCATTTAGATGAAATAGCAATGCTTGCTTATGAAGATCAATGTTCACCTGCTAATCCAAGAGTTCCACTTGTTGAAGACATGAAAGAAATATTAAAGAAATCATATAAAGGTAATTAGATAATTATTAATAAAAGGGTTAAATTCAATATTGAATGACCCTTTTTATTTTGATATTTTTTATTTATATAGAAAATGTCGAATATATTTTTTCTTTGTAAATTAAAAACGCTTGCTAATTATTGCGTTTTGGTGTATACTATAGTTAGAAATCGTTTACAGCAAAGGAGGAACATAAATGAGAGAATATCATGCAAAGGCAATTCGCAACGTTGCCGTTTTAGGACATTTGGGAAGTGGTAAAACTTCATTAATTGAATCATTTTTATATATGGGTGGAGCCATAGAAAAAAAGGGTGAAGTTGAAAAAAAGAATACCGTTGGTGATTATACGGTTGAGGAACAAAGCAAACAAATTACGTTAAAGGCAAGTTTAATGTCAATTGAATGGAATGGATATAAAATTAATTTTTTGGATACTCCTGGAAATGAAGAATTTATTGGTGAAGTAGAAGGTGTTCTTTCTGCTGTTAAAGGAGCTATTTTAGTTATTGATGCTTCTAAAGGAATTGAAGTAGGAACTGAAAGATGCTGGGAAGAACTAAGAAAAAGAAATATTCCAACAATTATCTTCATTAATAAAATGGACAAAGAAAATATTAAATATGATGATTTAATTGAGGATTTAAAAACAAAATTTGGTAAACGTGTAGCACCATTTTGCTATCCTTTAGGCAAACAAGATTCATTTGATGGTGTTGCTTTGGTTGTTGAAAGAAAAGCAAGAATCTATAAAGATGGTATTTGTGTTGATGCGGAAATTTATCAAGATAAAATGGCTAAGGTTGACGAATTATATGAATTAATTTGTGAAGCAGTTGCGGAAACAAGTGAAGAATTATTAGATAAGTATATTTCAGGAGAACCATTAGCTGAAGAAGAAGTTAAAAGTGGATTACGTGTAGGTGTCCTTGCAGGTGATATTTATCCTATCTTTTGTGGATCAGGTTTAAAAAATATTAGTGTGCAATCATTATTAAATATGGTTATTGATTACATGCCTTCACCAGCTGATTTAAAACCTAAACTTGGTAAAAATCCTACAACAAATGAAGCTGTTTATAAACAAACAACTGATACAGATCCTCTTTCTTGTTATGTTTTTAAAACAATTGTTGACCCATTTGTTGGAACAATAAATTTATTTAAAATTTATTCTGGAACAATTAGAGCAGGACAAGAAGTATACATACCAAATTTAGATACAACTGTTAAAATTACTCAATTGTTTTCAATGAGAGGTAAAACTCAACTTCCTGTAGATGTTGGTTATGCAGGTGATATACTTGCTATTTCTAAAATTACTGAATTAGCAACTGGTTTCACATTCTGTGATAAAAAATCTCCTGTTATTTTTGAGTTACCAGTTTATCCAACAGCAACTTTCTTTTTAGCAATCAAACCAAAGCAAAAACAAGATGAAGAAAAAATCTCCATTGCTTTACAAAAGATTGCTCAAGAAGATAAAACTTTTGAAACAAAGAGAAATCCTGAAACTGCCCAATTACTTATTGGTGGTCAAGGAATTACTCATATTACGCATATTTTAGACAAATTAAGAAATGCTTATAAAGTTGATGTTGATACAGAAGAACCAAGAATAGTTTATCGTGAAACAATTCGTGGACGTACTGATGAAAAAGGTGCCCACGGAAGACATAAAAAACAATCAGGTGGAGCAGGACAATTTGGTGAGGTTTGGATTCGTTTTGAACCATCACAAAATGATTTTGAATTTCATGAAGAAGTATTTGGTGGAGCCGTACCAAAAAATTATTTTCCAGCTGTTGAAAAAGGTGTTCAAAAAGCTCTTGAAAAAGGTCCACTTGCAGGATTCCCTGTTATCGGTGTTAAAGCAACATTAACTGATGGATCATATCATGAAGTTGATTCTAATGAAATTTCTTTCGTTTTAGCTGCTGGATTAGCATGGCAAGAAGCATGTAAAGTTGTTAAACCAACTATCTTAGAACCAATTATGGAATTAGAAGTAACAGTTAAAAATGAATACGTTGGTGCTGTTATGGGTGATATAAGTAAGAGAAGAGGAAGAATTCTTGGACAAAAAGAAATCGAAGGTGAAAAAACTGTTATTACGATTGAAGTTCCCGAAAGTGAAATTACTAAATACAATACTGAATTAAAAGCAATGACTCAAGCAAGTGGTCGTTTCACTCGTAAATTCCTTCGTTATGATATAACTCCAGAAGATAAAATTAAAAGAATAATTGAAGAATATAAAAAATAATTAAAATTTAACCGATAAAAAAGAAAATAAAACTTTTATATTTATCGGTTTTTATAATAAAAAACAATTTAACTATATTGACATTTATATTTAAATTAGGTAAAATATTATTGATATTATTAGATAATTATATTTGGAGGATATGATGAAATTATTAAATAATTTAGTTAATAAAGGAAAGAAAATAATTATTATATTTTTATTGATATGTGTTATGATAATACCTATTTGTGTTTATGCTACAGATGAAAAAACAATTGTTGATGGAGCATTTTACCAAGTAAATCAAAACATTGAAACGAATGAATTACCATTTGGCATTATCCATCAAACAGACAGTGGTATTACGCAAATAACTAATGATAAATATATAAATAAAGATTCCCAAGCTGCTGGATTAGGTGGAGGAGGTAAATTAATAATTGGTCAAGATTATACTCAACAAGTCAATTATTTAGAAATTCCTTCATCAGAAGATATTAAAATTGTTCCATGGGCTGATGTTAAAGATGGAAGATGGACATTAACTAAAGTAAGAACAATGGCTGAATTATATGAAAATGAACATCCTGGATGGAAAGTTGTTGGCGCAATTAATGCTGACTTCTTTGATATTAATGGTGCTAATCCAATGCCATATACACCAAGTGGAGGATTTGTTGTTGACGGCGAATCATATAAAGTATCCACAAATTGGTTTGGTTTAGGTATTGATAATTCCAATCCAGAAAAAAATCTTGTTCCTGATCATTCTCCAACAATTTCTAATAAACCTATATTAGCAATTTATGATAATAATAAAAATATTATTCAAGAAATAGAAGTTAATAAAATCAACGAAGAACCATTAGAAAACGAAACATCTGTTTTCTTTCCTGAGTGGCAAAGTCAACGAGTAATACCATTAGATGTAACAGATGCTTGGATTATTGAAGAAGCAGATGATGTTGTATCATTTTCATTGACAAGTTTATATGGTAAAGGTATTATCACTAAAAAGGCTACACAAACACTTAAAGAATGTCAATTTGCTATTAAATCAAATAATTCAGTAATTTCTAATTTATTAAGTGTTGGAACAACGGTTCGTGTTCAATATGAATATCAAAATAATTTAAAAGATATTGATGAAGTTGTCGGATATAAAAGTGATGTATTAATTGATGGTGAACCATTTTTTGATGCAACAGAAGGTTATGGAATGGATCGTTTACCAAGAACAATCATGGGTAAAAAAGCTAATGGTAACATTGCTATGATAGTTGTTGATGGTAGACAACCAGCTAAAGGATATTTTGGCGCTAATCAAGGAGAACTAGCTGCTATTGCTTTACATTATGGATTAGTAAGTGCATATCAATTTGATGGCGGAGGTTCATCCACAATGATTATTCGTAAAGATGATGAATTAACAGTTGTTAATTCACCAAGTGATGGTATGGAACGTTCTGATAGTGATTGTTTATTAGTAGTTGCAAGAGTACCAGCATTAGAATACACAATAGAAAGAGATTCTAATTCTATTACATTTCATGTTAATATATTAGATAATCTAATAAAATATCAAGATTTATTTATTGAAATAAATGATGAAAAGAAAAAAATAGTAAATGGTGAAGTAGTTTTCTCATCCCTTAAAACATATGAATTTTATCGTTATTATTTTTATGGATATGACGGAAAAGATTATACAAATATTATATATAGTGGAGTAATAAATACTACTAAAGAAATACCAATAATTGAAAATGTTATTGTTAACACAATATATGATCAAAATAATCTTCCTCAATATGAAGTTAAATGTGTTGTTAAAGATCCAAATCAAGCATTAGAATCAATAACAATAGTTGTTGGTAAAAAAATATACCAAATAAATAATGATGTATTTTTAATTCCTTATGAAGAAACAGAATTATTACAAAAAGATGGTATGTTTATTCGTATTAGATTTAATATTGGTGATGAAATAATGACACATGTGGAAAATATCACATCATTTAATTTAGAAGTCAAATCATCTACAACATTATTAGAAGAATTAAAACAAAAAATAAATAAACAAATTAATAATTGTTATTAAAATAATTATAATTTTAATAAATGGACTAATCATATTAAATGTGTTAATATGAAATAGTCCTTTTTTATTTATAAAACCTTGTTAATTCAATGATAACATTTTCTTATATAGAAATAGAAAAATGTTTTGAAAAACATATAAAAAAATAGTATAATTATATAAAAAGGAGTAAAAGATGGTAAGAAGTACAAGAAGTGAAATAAGAAAAAATGCAAGTGAAGCAATTATTGAAGGTTTGGCATCAGATGGCGGTCTTTATATTTTTGAAGATTTTCCTCAATTAGATTTACCATCTCTTCTTCATAAATCATATAAAAGTTTAGGAAGTTATGTATTAAAATTATTATTAAATGATTATACCCAAGATGAAGTTGATGAAGTAATTCAATATGCATATGATGATAAATTTGATACCGATAATATAGTTCAATACAAATCTTTAAAAGATGTTACGATATTAGAATTATTTCATGGACCTACATTAGCTTTTAAGGATATGGCATTAACGATACTTCCTGAATTATTAAGAGTTGCAAAAAAGAAGAACAATATTCAAAAAAATACAATTGTTTTAACTGCAACATCTGGTGATACAGGTGGAGCAACTTTAAGTGGCTTTCAAAACGTTGATGGGATGAAAGTCATTGTTTTTTATCCTAATGATGGTGTAAGCCCAATTCAAGAAAAACAAATGTTATCATTTGTATCTAAAAATGCTAAAGTTATTGCTCTTGAAGGAAATTTTGATGATGCTCAACGATTTGTGAAAGAAACATTTAAACTTCATCCTGAATTATCTTCATCTAATTCAATAAATATTGGTCGTTTAGTTCCCCAAATAATTTATTATGTATATAGTTATTTAGAACTTGTTCGTACTAATAAAATAAAAATGGGTGATAAAATAAATGTTTGTGTTCCAACAGGAAACTTTGGCAATATTTTAGCTGGTTATATTGCGAAAAAAATGGGAGTACATATTAACAAATTTATTTGTGCATCTAATCAAAACAATGTTCTTACTGATTTCTTTGAAACAGGAATTTACAATTGTGATAGACCATTTTATAAAACCAATTCGCCATCTATGGATATATTAATATCTTCAAATTTAGAAAGATTATTGTATTTAATATCTGATGATAAAACAACAAAAAATTGGATGGAACAATTAAATAAAAACAAAAAATTTGTTTTAAGTAATAATGAAAAAGAAAAATTGAATGAATTTTATGGTGGCTATTGTTCAATTAATGAAACAATTGAAACAATTAAAAATGTTTTTAATTCTGAACAATATTTACTTGATCCCCATACAGCTGTAGCATATCATGTTTATCAAAATTATCGTCTAAAAACAAAAGATTTAACACCAACAATTTTAGTATCAACAGCTAATCCATATAAATTTCCTTTAACAATATGTGATGCATTAGGAATTGATTATAAAAATGATGTTAATGAATCTTTATATAAAATTTATCAAAAAACTAATGTATTGATTCCTAATATATTATTATCTTATCAAAATAATAAAAAACTAGTTTTATCAAAACAAGAAGCTAAAACGCAAATAGATATTTTAATTAAGGAGTTTAATAATGATTAAAATTAAAGTTCCCGCTACATCAGCTAATTTAGGACCTGGTTTTGATACATTAGGAATGGCACTTTCTTTATATAATATTTATACATTTGAAGAAAATACTGAATTTTTATTATGTGATTTTTTAGATTGTTATAATAATGATAATAATTTAGTTTTAAAATCTTATCAATATGTATTTAAAAAATTAAAGAAAACAATTAAACCAGTTAAAATAACAATTGAACAACATATCCCCAATTGTGGAGGATTAGGAAGTAGTGCTAATTGTATTGTTGCTGGAGTATTAGGAGCTAATGCTATTTTAGGCGATGTTTTATCAAAAGAAGAAATATTAAATTTATGCGTTGAATTAGAAGGACATCCTGATAATGTTTTACCATGTTTATTGGGAGGACTTGTTTCTTCATTAAAGAAAGAAAATGGATATGAATATTTTTCTTATAATGTAAGTGATAAATTGTTTTTCACAATCTTCATTCCCCCATTTTCTATTAATACAAATGATGCAAGAAAAATATTACCAAATTCATACACAAGAGAAAATGTTGTTTATACTATAAGTCATTTACTTCCTTTACCAAAAGCATTTGAAGATGGTAATATAAATTTACTTTATGAATTAATGCAAGATGTCATTCATGAACCTTATCGCCTTAAACTCATTTCTAATGGTATAGATTTAAAAGAATGGTGTAAAGTTCATCATTTACCTTGTGTTATATCAGGAAGTGGTGCATCAATGCTAGTTATTTCTGATAATGAAAATATCACCAAAGAATATAAAACTTCTTGGCAAAGAATTGTTGTGAAAAAAGATGACAAAGGAGCAATTATATTATGAAAATTGCCATTTTAGGTTTAGGAACTATTGGATATGGAGTATATGATATTTTAAAAAAATATCATCCCGAAATAGAAATTACCAAAGTATTAGATAAAGATCAAAATAAAAAAGACTTAGTTGGTAATATATTAGTTTCTTCCATTGATGAAATAATTGATGATAAAAATATTGATGTAGTTGTGGAAACAATGGGAGGATTAGATTTCCCTTATCAATGCATTGTGAAAGCTATTAAAGCTGGAAAACATGTTGTAACAGCTAATAAAGAAGTAATAGCAACATATATGGATGTCTTAATGGATTTAAAAGATAAATACAATGTATCATTATTATTTGAAGCAAGTGTTGGTGGGGGAGTTCCAATTATTAAAAATATGTTTGATGTTGTAGCATCAAATGAAATTACATCAATTTGTGGAATACTAAATGGTACAACAAATTTCATCTTGACAAGACTCAGTGAAGGTATGTCATTTGATGATGCTTTACAATTAGCTAAAGAAAAAGGATTTGCAGAAGCAAATGCTACATATGATTTAGAAGGCTTAGATGTTGTAAGAAAAATAGCAATATTAACAATGATTTCTTCAAATAAATTTGTATCATTAGATGATATTTATCATTATGGTATAACTAATTGTACTTTAGATGATATCAATTTTGTTACAAAATATAATTATCAATTAAAATATATTGCTTCTTATAAAAATGATTTTATAAGTGTTGAACCAATGTTAGTAAAAGAAGATCAATTATTTGGTTTTGTTAAAGATGAATATAATTTGATTAGTTTAGATGCTACTAATTATGGTAATTTAAAGTTTTATGGTAAAGGTGCTGGTAGATATCCAACAGCTAATGCAATTGTTAATGATTTATTAGATATTTTAAATAATAATTATCATTATATATTAAATTTAAATAATAAATTCATTGTTAAAGAAGATAAAAATAAATATTGTTTTTATATTCGTTTTAAAGATGAAGATAATCTTAAAGAATATGAAGATATTATTGAACAAAAAGAGGGAAAACAAATTATTACAAAACCTATTTTGCGAAGTAGAATAGATTTTTCAAAAGTAATGTTTTATGCAAAAACATTAGATTAAATGAGGAGTATGAATATGTATAATGTAGCAATTGTCGGAGCAACTGGTTTAGTAGGTAGTACTTTTTTAAAAGTATTAGAAGAATACCAATTTCCGATTAAAAATTTAAAATTGTTAGCTTCTAGTAAAAGTGCTGGAAAAAAAATAATATTTAAAAATAAAGAATATATCGTTGAAGAATTAAATGAAAATAGTTTTACTAATATTGATTTAGCATTATTTAGTGCAGGAGCAGATGTAAGTAAAAAATTTGCCCCAATTGCTTGTAAAGAAGGAGCACTTGTCATTGATAATTCAAGTTGTTGGCGACAAGATCCTACTAAAGCTTTAGTAGTTCCTGAAGTAAATTTTGATGACGTTAAAATGAGTAGAATTATTGCTAATCCTAATTGTTCAACAATCCAATCAATTATTCCACTAAAAGCATTAGATGATAAATATGGATTAAAAAGAGTTGTTTATACAACATATCAAGCTGTGTCAGGAAGTGGTATGAAAGGTATAAATGATTTAAAAAATACATTAAATAATGAAAAACCTCAATTTTATCCATATGATATTTCAAAAACATGTATTCCTGAAATTGATGTAGCATTAGATAATGATTATACAAAAGAAGAAATGAAGATGGTTAATGAAACGAGAAAAATGTTACATAAACCAGATTTAAAAATAAGTGCTACATGTGTAAGAGTACCTGTTATGAATTCTCATGCTGTTTCTATAATGGTTGAATTAGAAAAATCTTTTGATATTGAAGATGTCAGAAATGTCATTAGTAACTTTCCTGGACTTGTTTTAGTTGATAATATCAAAGAACATAAATATCCAATATCTTTGCTTTCTAATGGTAATGATAAAGTATATGTTGGTAGAATTCGTCGTGATTTATCATGTGATAATGGTTTATTACTATATACAGTAGCTGATAATATTCGCAAAGGGGCAGCGGCTAATGCTGTACAAATTGCCTTTAAAATGCATGAATATGGATTAATTAAGTAGGTGTTTTTATGTTAGTTGTTACAAAATTTGGTGGATCTTCCTTAGCTGATGCTAAACAATTTAAAAAAGTTAAAGATATTGTCTTATCAAAAAACAATCGTCAAGTAGTAGTTGTATCAGCAATGGGAAAAAGAAATAAAGATGATAATAAATTAACAGACTTATTATTTTTATTACATGCTCACATTATGTATTCAATTCCTTTTGATTCAGTTTTTTTAATGATTAAAAATCGTTTTTTAGAAGTTAAAAATGAATTAGGATTAAAATATGATATTGAAACTGAACTTGAAGAATTAAGAAAACAATTCAATAAATCAATGCCAGTTGATTTTTTAGTAAGTAGAGGAGAATATTATACAGGAAAATTAATGGCAGAATATTTAGGATTTAAATTCATTGATGCTAAAGATTTAATAACTTTTCATTATAATGGTACAATTGATAATGAAACAACAGAAATGAAAATAAAAGATGCATATCATCAAGGAGATAAAATAATTATCCCTGGATTTTATGGTTCATATCCTAATGGTGAAATTAAATTATTAGCGAGAGGTGGATCAGATATAACAGGTTCAATTGTTGCTAAAGCATTGAATGTGAAATTATATGAAAACTGGACAGATGTTTCAGGTATTTTAATGGCAGATCCTAAAATAATTTCTAATCCTAAAAGAATTAATGAAATAACATATGATGAATTACGTGAATTATCATATATGGGTGCTAATGTTTTGCATGAAGAAACAGTTTTCCCTGTTCAAGAAATGAATATACCTATTAATATTTTAAATACTAATGATGCTTCTAATCCAGGAACAATTATAACAAAAAATTGTACTGATACATCGCAAATTATTACAGGTATTTCTGGTAAAAAGAATTTTGCTTCATTTACAATTATTAAAGAAAATACCGCAAACAAAACATCAATAATGAAAAAAACATTAGAAATATTTGAAAGTCATAATGTTCATGTTGAACATATACCAAGTAGTATTGATAGTTTTAGTGTTATTGTTAGTATGAATGAAGTACAAAAAATGCAATATGATATAATTGCTGAATTAAAGAAAATTCCTGAAATAATAGATGTTAATATTGATTACGATTTAGCTCTTGTAGCTGTTGTTGGTAGAAATATGGTTAATCAAGCAGGTATATCAGGAAAGATATTTGCCCTTGTTGGAAATGAAGGTATTAGTATTAAAATGATTGCTCAAGGCTCCCAAGAACTTGCTATTATTTTCGGTGTATCTAATCAACAAATGGAAGATGCCATACGTGTTGTATATCAAAACATGGTCGTATAATGTTGAAAAAATGAAAAGTTCATCGAAACAAGATGGACTTTTTTAAATAATTATGATACAATATTTAGGAAGTAAAAAGAAGGATTATTTATGGATTATAAATATATTGTTGATGTCGATGAAATGATGGTCAAAGAATATTTAGAGTATCTTGGCATATCAAGAAGAATCAGACGAAAAGTGAGAGTTTTAGACAATATATATATTAATAATCAAAAAGCAAAAAACTATTATTTAGTTCATCGTGGTGATGAATTATTACTTCGTTTTGAAGAAAATATTAATGAAAATTTTATTCCATCTTCTTTAAATATCGAAATATTATACGAAGATCAATGGTTGATTGTCATAAATAAACCTACTAATATTGCTTCTCAACCATCAAGAAAACATCCAACTGATAATGTAATTAGTTTTCTTACTTCTTATTTTCATGAACATAATATTCAAGCAAATATTCATTTAGTTAATCGTTTAGACTTTTCCACAACAGGTTTAATGATCATATCTAAGAGTGGAATTCTGCATTATGAGATGACAAAAACATCAATAACAAAGAAATATATTTGTGAAATAGAAGGCAAGATGGATGATAAAGTAGGAATTATTCGTTTAGGAATTGATAGATATCCAGCTCCAAGTATTAAACGATTTGTATCAGAAAATGGTAAAATGGCGATAACAAAATATCAAGTATTAAAAGAAAATAAAACTTCATCAATTCTTGAAGTATTATTAGTTACAGGAAGAACTCATCAAATCCGTGTTCATTTTTCATATCTTGGTCATCCTCTAATTGGGGATAGTTTATATGGGAAAGAAAAAGATGGATTAAGATTACATTGTTATTCGTTGGAATGGATTCATCCAATAACAAAAGAAACAATTAAAATTCAAAAATATCCTAATTGGTATGAAGGAGGAAATTGAATGCCAGACATCGTAATGCATCATCACTTTGGTAAAGTAGTTTATAGTGGTTTAAGTGATGAAATAAAAGAAAAAATATCAAATGTTCCACTATATGATTTTGCAACCCTTGGCCCCGATGCTTTTTTCACATGTAATTTTCTAAATAAAAGTAAACAACAAGAATGTCAAGAATTTGGTAATTACATGCATGCATATCGTACCAAAGAATTTTTAATTAAACTTGCGGAATTATCTAAAGTTGATTATAACATGTTTAATTATTTATGTGGATTTGTTACTCATTATTATTTAGATACAAGAACTCATCCTTATATCTTTTATTCCACAGGTGTCTATGATCCTCAAGATCCAACAAGTTTTCAATATCGTGGATTACATACCAAATTAGAAAGAGCAATGGATTGTTACGTTATTGAAAATTATTATGATAGTTTACCAAATCGTTTTAAAATCCATAAAAAGATTATAAAAATCAAAAAGATCCAAAAAACATCAAAAGAATCATTTGATCAATTATATTCTATAGTATATGGTAAGAATGATGGTTATAAATTTGTTAATAATAGTATTAAATGGTTAAAAAGATTTTATTTTGCAATATATGATCGTTTTGGTTGGAAACAAAAATTTCTTACCAAAAAAGATGATGGTGAATCTAAAATTGATTTAAAGATGTTATCATATTATGATAAAAAAATTGATACAAATGAAGTTGATATTTTTAATTTCAAACATAAAGAATGGTGTCATCCTGTAGATAATACCAAAACATATAATACAGCTTTTTTTGATATTTTTGATAATGCAAAAGAAGAATGTGTTCAGTGTATAACATCTTTATATCATTATGTATTCGATAATGAAAACATGGATTTTGATCGTTATTTTAAAGATGTCTCATATATTACTAATTTACCTTGTTCTTATGATTTAGAAATGAAATATTTTAAGAATATTTTTGAAAATTCTTCTAAAACTATTGTAAATGAAGAAAAATAGTAGTATAATTATAATGTATATCAATAAAAATTTAGGAATTTAAAAAAATTGATTAAATTAATAAAAACGATATATTTTCATTATAATGTTACTAAAATAAAAAGGAGTTAAAAAATGAAAAAAGTATTAGGTTTATTTATAATGTTATTTGCATTATGTTTTGTAACAGGATGCAGTAAAAGTCATAGCGTTGAAGAAATTCGTCAAATGGTTAATGATGCACAAAAAGTATATACAGATGCAACAAGTGTTCATTATACTCTAGATGTCAATAATGGTACAGATAGTACTCATTTAGAAGTACAATATGATTATAATAGTGGTAAAACAGCATTACAAGATATGGCATATGTTCTTACATCTGATGGAGCAACTGAAAGTATGTATGTAAAAGAAGGAGTTGCTTACATGGATCGTTTTGGTCAAAAATTTACAAGCCAAATAAATGATAATCAAGTTACAGATATTATTGATAATTATGGATTTGCAGCATTTACACATTCTTTATTTAAAGTATTAGGACCAAGTTTCTTTGAAAGTGCAAGTGTTATATCTGATAAAAGTGGTGTTGCTTTAGTTGATTTAGATCTAACAACTTATAATTTTTCATTTGATGAAACAGATGAATCTTTATTAGAAATAATCGAAAAATTAACAAACAAATCATCTGTACAATTAGAAGTTCATTATGAAAGTGATACAGTTAAAGAATTATCTTTAAATATCACAGATCAAGAAAATGTAACATCTAAAATAGTTTTAACATTATTAGGCACATCAACAAATACAATTGATTATCCTGATTTAACTGGATATAGTGCATAATAACAATAAATTAGCTATATAAGTTTGGTACACAAAATTATTGTATCAAACTTTTTTAGATTATAAATATAAATTATTTATATTTGTTTATGAACAATCATTTAATGGAGGGTTTATGGATATAACACACACATATCATCATATATTTATCATTTTTTTGTCATTTGTTTTATCACTCATTTTTTCATCAATTTCATTTAATGTTAATAGAAATATTAATATTACAGTTGATTCTATAGATGTAATATATTTAGATATTGTTTTTAAAAATGAAAAGATAACTAATATAAATGATTATGTAGATTCTAATAATGATGAATATATTTCTTTACTAGAAAAAGAACTTGGTGAAAATGAAATATTAGCTTCAACTCATCAATTAATAAAAGGTGATACTAAAGGAAAAATTTTAAACGATAAAATGAAATTTCATTTTGAAAGTAAAGATTTTAGTAACATTTTATATATAATTGCTATAACAAAAGATAAACAAATTCATAAAAGTGAAACTTTAAAAATAGAAGCTGTGGAAAGTAATATATATTTTTATTTAAATGATAATCATCTTAAAATTCAAGATTTTCGGCGAAATATTACAGTATTAATAATATTTATGACTTTATGTTTATTTGGAATAACATTATTATTCAGTTTTATTTTTCATGTTCGTTTTAAAGAAGGTAAAATATTATTTGTTAGTGAAGCAATAATGGATTTAATATATTCAATGTTAACATTAAATGCTTTATTTTTAGATGGAATGAAATATTGCATATTTACAATAATATTAATTGGTTGTATAATTTTAATTATTCGTTCATTAATTATTCTTTTATTATTAAAACAACAAAATATTAAAAAAAGGATCTTACTTTCTTTTAGTACTGGTTTATCATCACTTCTAATATCTCTTTTCATTTGTTTTATTGCTTCTTTATTATAAATAAAATTTAATGAAAAGGACATTGAAAAAAAGCACAAAAAATGATATACTATATACAATATAAACCATAATAAACAATAGGAGGATAAAATGTTTAAAAGAATAATTACTAGTTTGTTTTCTCCTAAAGAAACAGCAGAATATGCTCATGATTCTTGGTGGAAACCAGCACTCATATTTTTGTTTATTTTAGTCCTTATTGTTTTATCATTTTTACTTCCATCTTTTTTTCAAAATGGTTTACCGTATGAAACAGAAAAAGCAATTCGTTTAGCTTTTAATGATCAAAATGTACAATATAGTATTGAAAATGGTGAATTAGTTTCCCAAACAAATGAAACTTATGAAATATCTTTATCAGACAATATTGCCATTGTCATTAGTGAAAAAGAAGAAATAAAAAGTGATAAAGAATTAATAATTTTATTAACAAAGCAAGATGTATATTTACAAATAAGTCAAATAAAAGAAATATTATTACAATATAATGATTATGAATCAATAAAGAATATTGATTTATCAAGAGCATCTAATCCTAATGATATTGAATTTTGGAATATTATTTTTTCTATTGTTAATAAAAAAATTCAAGAATATAAACCAATTACCTTAGTAGTTGATACATTTGGTTATTTATTTTATTGGGGTTTTGTCTTTTTAATACTTACTTTAATTCTTGCAGGATTAAGTGCTATTAGATATGGCAGAAATATTCCATTTAGATATTTATGGAGGGTAAGTTTATATAATAGTTTTATATTTGCTTTAGCTTTAATATTTACAAATTTATTTAATATAAGATTTTTTATATATATTGGAGGATTACTTATGGCGGTATATCATATCGCCTCAGCGAAGCAATTATTGCTTCAAGAAATTATAAATAGGAGAAATTAAAATGGCTTATAATCATATTGAAATTGAACAAAAATGGCAAAAATATTGGAAAGAACATAATACTTTTCATGTTAAATTGGATGATAATAATCCTAAATATTATGCATTAGATATGTTCCCATATCCATCTGGTGCAGGATTACATGTTGGACATCCTGAAGGATATACCGCAACTGATATTGTTTCTAGAATGAAAAGAATGCAAGGATATAATGTTATGCATCCAATGGGATGGGATGCTTTTGGCTTGCCAGCTGAACAATATGCAATACAAACTGGTAATGATCCAAGAGAATTTACTAATAAAAATATTCAAGTATTTAAAAATCAATTATCTTTTTTAGGATTATCTTATGATTGGGATAGAGAAATTGCTACTTGTGATCCTAAATATTTTAAATGGACACAATGGATTTTCACTAAACTTTATGAAAAAGGACTTGCTGAAATAAAAAATATTGAAGTAAATTGGTGTGAAAAATTAGGCACAGTTCTAGCTAATGAAGAAGTTTTAAATGAAGATGGCAAAATGGTAAGTGAACGTGGTCATTATCCTGTTATTAAAAAACCAATGAAACAATGGGTTTTAAAAATCACTAAATATGCTGAACGTTTATTAGAAGATTTAGATTTACTTGATTGGCCAGAATCAGTTAAAGATATGCAACGTAATTGGATTGGTAAAAGTGTTGGTGCTAAAATTACTTTTTCTGTTGCTGATTCTAACCATACATTCGAAGTTTTCACAACACGTTGTGATACATTATTTGGGGCAACTTATTGTGTATTATCTCCTGAACATCCATTAGTATTACAAATAACAACACTAGATAAAAAAGAAGAAGTTTTACGTTATATTGACTTTGCTAAAAGCAAAAGTGATTTAGATAGAACAGATTTAAATAAAGATAAAACAGGTGTATTTACAGGAGCATATGCAATCAATCCTGTTAATAATAAAAAGATTCCCATTTGGATTGCTGATTATGTGTTAATAAGTTATGGTACAGGGGCTATTATGGCAGTACCAGCTCATGATGAACGTGATTATGATTTTGCGAAAAAATTTAATATTGAAATTATTCAAGTATTAGAAGGAGATATGACAGATAAAGCTATGGTAGGAGATGGATTACATATTAATTCATCATTCTTAAATGGTTTGAATAAAGAAGAAGCTATTGAAAAAATGCTTGATTTCCTTGAACAAAAGAAAATAGGTCATCGTGATGTTAATTATAAATTACGTGATTGGATATTTAGTCGTCAAAGATATTGGGGTGAACCATTCCCTGTAATAATATATGATGATGGAAAAATAGAAGTATTAGATGAAAAAGATTTACCATTAGAATTACCTAAATTAGATAAAATAACATTAAGTTCTACTGGTGAAAGTCCATTAGCCAATGCCAAAGAATGGTTAGAAGTTACTCGAGCTGATGGTGTTAAAGGTCATCGTGAAACTAACACAATGCCGCAATGGGCTGGATCTTGTTGGTATTATATTGGTTATCTTTTAAAAGATAAAGATGGATATTTAGAATTAAGTGATCCTGAAGTGCAAAAGAGAATTAATAAATGGCTACCAGTTGATTTATATATTGGTGGAGCTGAACATGCTGTATTACATCTATTATATGCTAGATTCTGGCATAAAGTATTATATGATTGTGGAATTGTAGATACTAAAGAACCATTCCATAAATTATTTAATCAAGGAATTATTTTAGGTGAAGATGGCGAAAAAATGAGTAAATCTCGTGGTAATGTCATCAATCCTGATGATGTTGTGAAAGAATATGGTGCAGATACACTTCGTATGTATGAAATGTTTATGGGCCCATTAGAAGCAACAAAACCATGGTCTACAGAAGGTGTTGGTGGACCAAGAAGATTTTTAGAAAGAGTTTATCGATTCTATACAGAAGTTGTGGAAATAGTTGAAGAAAACAAATCATTAGAAAAAGTATATAATCAAACTGTTAAGAAAGTAACAGAAGATTATGAACAATTACATTTTAATACAGCAATATCACAAATGATGATATTTATTAATGAATGTTATAAAAATCCTCAAGTACCAAAAGAATATTTAGAAGGATTCTTAAGATTATTAAATCCTATTGCTCCACATATTACTGAAGAATTGAATCAAGTAGTTTTAGGTAATCAACATACAATGGCATATGATCCATGGCCAACATTTGATGAAGAAAAAGCTAAGGAAACAAAAGTAACAATTATTGTTCAAGTAAATGGTAAAATACGTGATAAAATAGAAATGAATAAAGATTCATCAAAAGAAGAATTAGAAAAAGTCGCTTTTGCAAGTTCTAAAGCTAAAATATATATTACAAATAATATTATCAAAGTTATTATAGTTCCTAATAAACTTGTCAATATTGTTTGCAAATAACTAATAAAAAAGACAATCCATATTAAGGGTTGTCTTTTTTAAATAATACCATATAAATTTATCATAATACTATAACACAAAAATAAAAAAAGGCAGAGTTTAATTTGTTTGATAATTATAGGAATATATGTTATAATTAAGATAAATAATTATATTAACTTATGTTTCTATCTAAAAGAAATGTTTTATAAAACGAATGAGAATTCAATAACAAAGACCAAAGCAAATGTGATTAAATTTTTTAAGGAGGGTTTACATGCACAAAATAAAAAGAAGCATTAATTTTTTATTTAAAATTTGCAAACAAACTGAAAAATTATTACTACCAATAGTATTTCTATCTATTACTTTAGGTGCTTTTTCCCCTTTAATAATCACATTATTTTCTAAAGTAATTGTTGATGATATATATAATAATAATGGAAAATCAGCTTGGCAAATCATTGCAATCTTTTTAAGTGCTTATTTTCTTATATCTAGTATTACGATTGTATTAGATTACATAGTTACTAATAAAAAAGAACATATAATAAAAAAGCAATATATGATTTTTGCGGAAAAAATAATGAGCATGGATTTAGAGTATATTGATGATTATAATATATCTATGCAAAAAGAAAAAGCAAGAAGAGTAATAACTTGGAATTCAAGAAATGTTGATGGTATAAAAAATTCATTAGGTGGATTATTAGAAGGTATTATTAGAATTGTTTATTGTAGTATTTTTCTATCATTTTTAAATTTTTATGTCATATTTATAGTTGTATTATGTGTTGCTTTACGTATTATCAATGAATTCTTATCGAGAAAAAATCAAAGAATTTTATATGAAAAATCAGTTTATATTAATCAAGAAGAGAATGAATTAAATAAAATTATTAGTAATGTATCTATTTTGAAAAAATCTAAAATTAATAAATACAATATGTATTTATGTGAAAAATATGAAGACAATTTGGATAAGAAGAAAAATTATTCATTAAAGAATTATAAAATTAGTTTTCATAAAAATCTTTTTGATGAAATTATTAATTTCATTCAAAAGTTGTCAGTCTATCTAATTGTTGTATTAACATTATTTAATGAAAATAGTAATTTATCATTAGGTGATTTTGCCTTTTATATTTCTATTACTATCTTACTTTCATCTTCTTGTTCATCTTTCTTTTATTTCTTAATAGGTTTAAATGACAATGCAAAATACGTAAATGATTTTATAGATTTTATTGAAATTCCCAATAAAATTAAAAAAGATGGAACTAAAATTTTAGATTTAAGTTCACAGTATGAATTAGAATTTGTTAATGTTTCATTTAAATATAATAATTCAAATGATTATGCATTAAAAAATATTAATCTTAAAATAAAAAGTGGCGATTTAATAAGCTTGGTAGGATTAAATGGTTCTGGTAAATCAACTTTAATTAAATTGTTACTTCGTCTTTATGAACCAACAGAAGGAGAAATATTATTAAATGGCATTAATATTAAAGATATTGATTATAATACTTATGTTTCAATATTTGCTCCTGTTTTTCAAGATTATAATATATATAATTTCCAAATTTGTGAAAACATTGCGATGAAAAATGTGGATAATATTAATAATAATGATGTTAAAAAAATCAATTCTCTTATGAAAAGTACTGACTTATATGATGCAGTTTATTCATTCAATGATAATATACATACGGTAATTGGCACAGGATATTATGAAAATAATGTAGAATTATCAACGGGACAATCGCAAAAAGTTGCTATTTCTAGAGCATCTTATAAATCAAATAAAATTGCTGTACTAGATGAACCATATTCAAATATTTCAATTGTTGATGAAATAAATATATGTAATAATATAATTAATAATATAAATTATGATATTATTATTATGATATCACATAGATTTAACGCCATTAATAAAATGTCTCGTATAATTGTAATTAATGAAGGTAAAATCATTGAAAATGGATCCTTTAATGAATTAATTAATGGTAAGGGATATTTTTATGATTTATACATGATGCAAGATAAGGAGATAAAAAATGAATAAAAAAGTTAATATGCAATATATAAAGTTTATTAATAAAATAATTATTCATGAAAAAAAGTTATTATTTTTAGCTATTGCAAAAATTCTTCTTGGTTCATTTGCTGCATTAATAATCCCTTATTTGAATAAAATTATTATTGATAATTATATTAATAATTTACCTGGTGTTATTAAATATATTATTATTTTGATTGCTCTTGAATTTATTGTTTATATTGTAATAAGATTATTATCATTTATTGAAAATAAATATATTATTAATAAACAAAATAAGTTGATGTCTAATTTAATGGAGAAGTATCTTAATATTGATAATGATGATCTTAATGAACAATGCATAAATGAATTTAACAAATCAAAAGTTTTTTTAAATGAGTATGGAATTTCCAATGGTTATAATAATTTTATAAGTTTTTTTCAAAATATAATTACTATAATAGGTTTGGTTTTTTTACTTGATTTGTATTCTTTAATTATTATTTGTTTTATATTGATATTTACTATAATTAATGTTTTTATTAAAAACAAATATAATGTTAAAATATATAATGAAAATCATAAAGCCTCACCAATAACTAGAAAATTGTTTTATATGTTTGGTGTTATGTGGGATAATCAGTTTGCAAAAGAAATTAAAATGTATGATGCTGATTCATGGTTTGGTGATGAAACAAATCATATCATTAATGATGCAAATAAATTATATAAAAATATATTTAAAAAGGAAAGTATTTTAGAATTTATTAATAATTTCATTTATATTATTCAATTAGCTTTAATTTATATTTTAATAATTATTCTTGCCATTAATAATAAAATAAGTGTTGGTAATTTTACATTATATATATCAACAATTACTTCATTCATTTTCTCTCTTAAAGGAATTTTATGGTCTATTAGTGAATTATTTAATAATTCATTGTATTATAATGATTATAGTTCATTTATGAATAGAAAAAAAGAAGATAATGAAAAATACATAATTGATGAATTAGATAAAATTGAGTTTAAAAATGTTTCGTTTAAATATAATGATTCAAATGAAAATGTAATAGAAAATTTATCATTCTCTATTTCAAAAGGAGAAGCATTGACGATCGTTGGTAAAAATGGTGTTGGCAAAAGTACGATTGTCAAATTATTACTAAGATTTTTACGTCCTAATCATGGTAATATTTATATAAATAATCATGATTTAAATGATGTAGATTTAAATAGTTATTATGAAAAATTATCATGTCTTTTTCAAAATGATTTATTGTTTCCTTATTCATTACAAGAAAATATTTCACCATTTGAATTTGATATTAATAGGGCAAATAATTCATCTGAAGAAACATTGTTCATTGACGTAATGAAAAAGCATAATATTAATTTTATGAATAGTTATTCAACTAAACTTGACAATAATGGTGTAAATTTTTCAGGTGGTGAGGTTCAACAATTACTATTAACAAGAACATTATATAAAAATAGTGAAATGATAGTTTTAGATGAACCATCTTCAAATTTATCTCAAACTGTTGAAGACCATTTTTATGATTCTTTATTAAAAAATAAAAAATCTAATATGATTATTATGGTTTCACATCGTTTAGGATTTTGTGATTATACAGATAAAATATTAGCATTAGATAAAAATGGTTATGTCGAATTTGGTAATAAAGAAGAGTTATTAAATTTAAAAGCTTTATTTTATTTAATGTATACAAAGTATTATGATTTTGATGATAAAGAAACCATATAATATATTATGCTATGTAAAAATTATTTATACATGTATATAATATGTTGTTAGTATTGTTATATCGATAAATGATTGTTTCCTATTCACATTTTCATTGACTTTGATTAAATTATCAAATTCAGACCTTTTCAAATAAATTATTTAATATAAGTATGTATGATAAGACATCTTGAAATATAGATGTCTTTTTTAAATTGTTAAATTTTATTCCTGATTTTTATTTTTAAAATAGTATTAACACAATTCCCATTAAGGATTATCTTTTTCACATATTATTTTTTTATTATATCTTTTCAAAGTAAAAAAAGTGTGATATAATCAAATAATAGAATAAAATGATGCAAAGGAGGAAAAAAATGTTCACCCCAAATATTGATGAAATTAAAGCAAAATTTAATGAAAGATTTTTAAATGCAGTTCAAAAATTATTGGATGATAAATTTTTTTCCAATTGCACTGAAACTGTTCACTGTTTATTAAATGATAATACTAAAGTATTGCGTTATCAAATTAGTATTAATCATAAAGGTTATGATCATCAAATTGTTGTTTCTGTAACTGAAGAAGGACATATTATAGAAGCATATTGTGATTTTTGTTTAACATTTAGAAATTTAATCCAATATTGTCCTCATATAGTTGCTTTAATAGACATTATTGCGCAAAGAAATAAAGAAATCTTTTCTATCGAAAATAAAGATTCAGAAACATATAAAATTGTTATGGAAAGATTTGCTCAATTAGAAGAACAAAAAAGATTAAAAGAAAGAGAAGTAATTGTTGAAAAGAATCGAAACATTATATATCAAATTGCTGATGATAATCCCAATTTGTATTTCACAATTCTAAAAGAAAAAATTAGAATTATACCCATAATTAAATGTAAAAAACACGAATACAATAATTATAATCAACAATATCAACTATCTATCAAAGTTGGAAATAGTAGAATGTATATTGTTAAAAATATATTTTATTTTTTAATTTGTGTTAATCAATGTTTAGTACAAAAATATGGGAAGAATTTAGAATTTAATCATTCAATTTATAATTTTGATGAAAGAGCGCAAAAATTAATATCATTATTACAAAAACAAAATGCCATTGAATTTAAAAATTCATTTGATTTAAAATCATTCCCTATTAATGGATATTGTTTAGATGAAATATTTAAAATATATACAAATACAACTATTATATATCGTGATCCATTTTTTGATAGAGATGAACAAATGTATTACATTGCTGATCAACCAATTCATATTGATGTATCTATTGATGAAGAAAAACAAATTCATGTATCTAATGAAGAATGTCGTTTATTTATTTCAGGTATGGAACATAATTACATTACAATTGGTTCATTTATTTATCCATTAGATGAAAAAAATACAACTGTTTGTAATTTAATACAGGCTAAATTACAAAATAGTGAATTTACTATTGAAGGTATTGAAGATATTTTCTTTGAAGAAGTATATCCAAGAATATATCAAAGTATTGAAATGCCTTTATCATTTAAAGAAAAACATCCTATTCAATCATTTAACATTCATTCATATATTGATTATGAAAAAGGAATTGTTACTTTAAAAACAAAATACATTTTAAATGATGAAAATAATTTAGATAAAGTGTATGAATTAGAAAATTTACCAAATGATATAAGAGTATCATTTAAAGTAAATCAATATCTTAATTTAATTAATGAATTAGGATTTGTTAATGATAAAATTGAAAATTTTGAAAACATTGGTAAATTCTTTAAAACAGATTTATCATCATTAAAACAATTAGCCGATGTTTATTTATCAGAGAGTATTAAAAATACTAAAATTAAAACATTCAAAAAAGGTAAATTTAGAATTGGCTTTCAAACAAATATGTTAAGTGTTTCTTTTGAACAATCTGAATTTTCTGAAGAAGAATTATATAAAATATTATCTGATTTTAGAAAACATAAAAAATTCACTAAATTAAAAAATGATGTTATTTTAGAAATTCCTACTTCATCTGTTCAAGAATTAGATGATGCTGTTAGAAATTTAGGACTTGATGAAAAACATTTATATCAAGAACAAATTAGACCATTATATGTTGCATTTCAAACAACACAAGCTAATCATGAATCGATTGAATATAAATTAGATAGTACAATTCATCAATTAATTTCTAAAATTAAGAAATATAAAGAAGCTAATTATCCTATACCTGAAAATGTAAAACCACATTTAAGAGAATATCAAATTGAAGCATATCAATGGTTAAAAACACTGACTTCATTTAATTTTAGTGGTATATTAGCTGATGATATGGGACTTGGTAAAACAATTGAAATGATAACACTATTAGAAAGTGATGATAATAGTCAACCATCATTAATTATTTCTCCTAAAAGTTTAGTATATAATTGGAATGAAGAAATAAGAAAATGGTCATTTAATACCCCTACAAAGATTATTATTGGTAGTCCAAGTGAAAGAAAAAACATTATTCAATCAATTGAACTGGACAAGAAAGTATTATATATTACATCATATGATAGTTTAAAAAATGATATTGATGAATATAGTTTAAAGAAATTTCGTTTTGCTATTCTAGATGAAGCTCAATTTATTAAAAATCATGAAACATTAAAAGCAAAATCTGTGAAAATGATTCAATCAGAAGTTCGTTTTGCTTTAACTGGTACACCAATTGAAAATACTGTTTTAGATTTATGGAGTATTTTTGATTATTTGTTACCAAATTATTTGTATCATTATTCTATATTCCAAGATAAATTTGAAAAGAAAATAGTATTAGATAATAATAAAGATGTTATTGATTTATTAGTAAAAAAAATAACACCATTTGTATTAAGAAGAAGTAAACAAGAAGTTTTAAAAGACTTACCACCCAAAATAGAAACTATTACATATGTTGATATGGAACAAGACCAAAGAAAAATATACGATGCATATTTATTAAAAGTTAGAAAAGAATTAGAAAATCATCAAAATAAAATAGAAATATTAGCAAACTTAACACGTTTGCGTGAAATATGTGTTAATCCTACAATGTTTTTAGATAGTTATACTGGAAGTAACATTAAAACAAATCGTTGTTTAGAAATTGTTTCGGAAGCAATAGAAACTAATCATAAAGTATTAATTTTCAGTCAATTTACTACAGCTTTACATTCGTTAGAAGAAGTATTCAAAAATAAAAATATTCCATATTTTATTTTAACAGGACAAACAACTGCTGAAGATAGAGTTAATATGGCTGAAGAATTTAATACATATGATGAAAAGAAAGTTTTCTTAGTTTCATTAAAAGCAGGTGGAACAGGATTAAATCTAATAGGAGCAGATATTGTTATTCATCTTGATCCTTGGTGGAATGTAAGTGCTGAAAATCAAGCTACAGATCGTGCTCATCGAATAGGACAAAAGAGAAGTGTTCAAGTAATTAAATTAATTGCCCAATCAACAATTGAACAAAAAGTATTAGAGTTGCAACAACTAAAGAAAAATTTAGCTGACCAAATTATTAATGAAGGAGATAATAATTTGCAACAATTATCAGAAAATGATATTAAATACATATTATCATAAGGAGGATTTATGAGTCAATATCAAGAAGAATATGAAAAATTTGTTAGTTCATTTGAAATGGTAGGTTCAACTTCAATAATTGCCAATCCACAAAACATTGAACATTATGCATGTGTCGGAAAAGAATCTATTGAGAAAAACACTTCAACTACATTAGATACAATTTATCGCATTGCATCAATTTCTAAGATGGTTGTTGCTATTTGCGTTATGCAATTACATGAAAAGAAATTAATTAATATTGAAAATGATATTAGTAATTATTTAGGTTTTTCATTCAGAAATCCTAATTATCCTAATATTCCGATAACGACAAAAATGATTTTAACGCAAACTTCTAGTATATCTGATCAAGGAGAAGAACATCGAGGATATGATGGTGTAAACCAAATAGATGATGAAGTATCTTTAGAAGATTTACTAATTAACCAAACTTCACCTTATTACACATCAAAAACTTTCCAACAAGTTATGCCTGGTAGTACATTTGAATATTCTAATTTAGGTTGTGGCATATTAGCTTGTTTAGTTGAAAGAGTTACAGGACAATTTTTCCCCGATTATGTTTTGGAAAATGTATTAAATCCATTATCAATTGAAAGTGGTTTTCGTTTAGAAAATTTAAAACATAAAGATCATTTAGCAGGACATTATTTATATGATGAATCCTATCCATCACATTTTAAATTATATCGTGATTATGATTTATTTAAAAAAGTTCAATGTCCAAAATATACCATTGGTAATAATTTTAGAGGAGTTGCTGGGGGATTATATATATCAGGATATGATCTAACAAAAATAATGCAAATGTTTATGAATAAAGGTAAATATCATGGTATTAAGATATTAGAATCAGAAACTGTTGATTATATGGAAGAAGTTCATTGGCATGGAAATCCTAAAGATCCAACATATAAAGCTAAAGGATTACAAATGATTATTATGGATCAATTTACTAAAGAACCATTAAAAGGACATTTTGGTAATGCTTATGGGTTAAGAAGTTTCTTGTTATATACGAGAAATAAAGGTTTAATATTTTTATGCAATGGTGCTAACTTTTTAAGTGATGAAGAACATATGACAATATTACAAGAAAAAGTAATTCGTTTTATGTGTGAATATGCGAAAATTGAAGGATCAACAAAATAATTATAAAAAAAATTAATGGACTAATTATATCAATAATATTGGTATGAATTAGTCTTTTTTATTTTTTATATAATTATAAAATAATAACTAAAATAATTCTTTATAAATATATTAATATTAAATATTTAGATACGGAAAAAATCGATAATTAATATATAAAAAAACATTAAAAAAATCAAAAAAATTTGTCATACCTGCAAACGTTTACTAATTTTTTTCTTGTAAAAATATTGAATTTTTGAAAAAAAAATATATAATGCATATGGTTTTATTTTAATAGGGGGTCAAACCATGGGAAAAGTAATTATTGAATTACAAGACATTGTGAAGAAATTTGATGGGCAAGTTATTGTCGATCATCTTAATTTAACAATTTATGAAAATGAGTTTTTAACACTTCTTGGACCAAGTGGATGTGGGAAAACAACTACGCTTAGAATGATTGCTGGATTTGAAAAGCCTGATGAAGGGAATGTTATTATAAATGGTAAAATATTTAATAACCTTCCTGCATATGCTCGCCCTATTAATACAGTTTTTCAAAAATATGCTCTTTTTCCTCATTTGAACGTATTAGATAATGTTGCATTTGGCTTAAGAAATCGTAGCTTTAAATTTTTATTATCATTTTTTAATGAAGAAGAATTAAAAAAAGAAATTATTCAAGAAAAAGAACAAAAAGGTCAAAATAATAAAAAAATAACTAAATTAGATTTACATAAAAAAATAAATGAAAAAATAATTGAGGAAGCAAAAAAATCAATTGAATTAGTTAAATTGTCAGGTTTTGAAAATAGAAAAATTGACCAAATGAGTGGTGGTCAACAACAAAGAATTGCTTTAGCAAGAGCAATTGTTAATCGTCCCCAAATTCTTTTATTAGATGAACCTTTATCTGCCTTAGATTTAAAATTACGTGAAAATATGCAATATGAATTAAAAGAGATTCAAAGAAAATTAGGAATTACTTTTATCTTTGTCACTCATGATCAACAAGAAGCAATGACAATGAGTGATCGAATTGTCGTTATGAAAGATGGCACTATTCAACAATTAGGTACACCTAAAAATATCTATAATGAACCACAAAATCGATTTGTTGCTACATTTATTGGTGAAAGTAATATTATTCGCGGAACTTACTTAGAAAAAAATAAAATATCATTTATGGATGCTATTTTTGATTGTATGGGTTATACATTTAATGACAACGAACCAGTAGATGTTGTTATTCGTCCCGAAGATTTTGATATTATTCCTAAAGAAAATGCAAAATTAACAGGTACTGTTACATCATGTATTTTTAGAGGAGTATTTTATGAAATTTGTGCTGATGTCCATGAAATGGAATTTGTTATCCATGCATATGAAGAAATTGAAGTTGGCAAAGTTATTGGATTAAATGTTGATCCTTATGAAATTTCTTTAATGAAGGTAAATGAAAATGAATGATTCTTATAAAAAACTAGCCAAGCCTTATGAAATATGGTTATATATATTTGCTTTATTTCCTGCTTTGGTTATGTTTGCTTTAATATTTTTAGATACTGAAGGTATTAATTTATCAGAAGCTTCTCTAACATTTGGCAATTTTAGTCAACTTACAGAATCTTCCACAATCATCGCTTTTGTAAATAGTTTAAAATTTGCTTTTTTATCAACTCTTATTTGTGCTATTTTAGGTTATTTTGTTGCTTATCGTTTATTCCGTTCGAAATTTAAAAATAAATTTTTAATACTTACAATTTTAATATTACCAATGTGGAGTAATATTTTATTAAGAATTGAAGCTTTAGGAAATGTTATGCAACCTAATAATATTATTACTGACATTTTATCTAAAATAGGTATTCATATTGGAATTGATATTAAAGGAACATCAGTTGCTGTTTTAATTGGTTTAGTATTTACATATTTACCATTTATGATTTTACCAATTTATACTGCTTTAGAAAAAATAGATCCATCTTTAGAAGAAGCATCTTTAGATTTAGGGGTTACTCATTTAAAAACATTTTGGAAAGTAATTTTTCCTTTATCTATCAAAGGAATTGTAACAGGATCAATAATGGTATTTCTTCCATGCTTAAGTGGATTTGCTATTCCTGAAATACTTGGCAGTGGTAATATTGTTTTAATTGGTAATGTCATTGATCAATTCTTTAGAAATATGAATTATAATATTGGTGCTTTATTAGCATTGCTTATTTTAATATTAATATTAGGAGCAATTTTCCTTGTCCAAAAAGTAGATAAAGAAGGAGAAACATTGTTATAATGGAAGAAAAAAAATATGAAGTAGCAACTTTACAAGAATATGGTTATAAAGATTATCATGTTATGCAAACAATATTTAAAATTTTTGGACGTATTCTTGTTGCTTTAATTGTTTTTATGCTTTATTTTTCAATATTTATCATTTTCTTACAATCAATTAATTCTAGTAAATCTGTCACTAGTTTTGGTCATGTAACATTTAAATGGTATTTAGAAATGTTTAGTAATCGTCAAATGCGTCTTGCCATTCAACATACTTTAATTATTAGTATTAGTGCCACCCTTTTATCAACAGTTCTTGGTACAATAATAGCTGTTGGTATTAATTCCTTAGAAAAAAAGAAAAAACAAAGAATATTATTATTAAATAACATTCCATTATTAAATGCTGATATAGTAACAGGAATTAGCTTAATGCTTGTTTTCTCTTGTTTATTACCAATATTTCCTTATTTATTTGGTTGGAAAACATTATTAATTGCCCATATGTTTTTCACCTTACCTTATGTCATTTTAAGTGTTTTACCTAAATTAAGAGAAATAGACCCTAATTTATTAGATGCTGCTTTAGATTTAGGGGTTAAACCAAGAAGAGCTTTATGGAAAGTAATTGTGCCTGCTGTAAAAGCTGGGATATTTTCTGGAGCATTACTCGCATTTACAATGAGTTTTGATGATTTTGTTGTTAGTTATTATACAACAGGAAATGGTTTTGATAATTTATCAATTTGGATATATGGTAGTATTGGACGAAATAGTTTAACTCCTGCTGTTTATAGTTTTAGTACAATGATAACATTAATAACATTTTTATTTTTAGTTATTGTTCATTTATTTCAATCAAAGATGGTGAAGAAAAATGGCAAAAAGTAAAATCATTGTTTTATTATTCACATTAATTATCACAATTACTTTAATTAGTGGTTGTAATAGTAGTAATACTTTATTGCTTTTAAATTGGGGTGAATATATTAATGATGAAGTTGTGGAAAAATTTGAAGATAAATACAATTGTGTTGTTAATATTAGTATTGCTGACTCAAATGAATTATTTTATTCCAAAATAAAAAGTGGTACAACTGTTTATGATTTAGTTGTTCCCTCTGATTATATGGTGCAAAAAATGGTGGAAAATAATTTGTTAGAAAAATTAGATTTTTCTAAATTACCTAACTATAGTCAAGATAATTTATTACCAGGTGTTAAAAGAATATCTAAATTAATGAATGAAAGTAGTCGTAATGAAATAGATTATACCCAATATTTTGTTCCTTATTTTTGGGGTACATGGGGATTAATGTATAATAAAAATAAGCAAGGATTAGAAGATAGTTTAAATCAATATGGATGGCAAGCATATTTTGATCGTTCTCTTTTACCAAGTGGTACAACTGTTGGAATGTATAATTCCATTATGCATTCATATGCAGCTGTAATGTGTAGTGAAAATTTACCATTAAATGAAGAAAAAGATGAATATATTTCTTTATGTTATGATAAATTTAAGGCTATGCATTTTGATGAATGGGGAACAGATACTATGAAAAAATCAATTGCTGCGGGTAATCTCGATTTAGCATTCGTATGGACTGGGGATTGTTTAGATATGTTATATAGTACTTTAGATGATGGAACACCAATTGATGAAGTATCTTTTGATATATACATTCCTGAAAAAACAATTGCTTTTATGGATAACCTTGTTATGACTAAAAATGCTCGTCATAAAGATTTGGCTTATCAATTTATAAATTTTATGTTAGAAACAGAAAATGCGAAAGAAAATGCTAGTGTTGTTGGATATTGTACACCATATGTATCAAGTTATAATGCCATTGTTGGATATGAAGGAGAAGAACAATGGGATAATGATTGGAAATATGCTGTAAGTAAATATTATCCTTATTATGAAGATGAATCTTTATATAAAGGAACACCATTATCATTCTTTTCGAAAAAATATATGACAGATATGACAAACATGATTAATAATGTGAAAACATCATAAATAATAACGTATCTCAAAAGAGGTACGTTTTTTAAATCGTTTTCACTTTTTCCTTATTGCAAAATTTATAGGAAAGTAGTAAAATTCACATATGGACGAAAATTTTAAAAAACAATTTTTTTTCGAAACTGAAAAGCTAGCTTTAGATAATATCCCTAAATTTCAATACCAATTAGGTAAATGTTATGAAGAAGGCTTTGGTACTGAAAAAAATGATGAAGAAGCTTTTAAATGGTATATGAAATCAGCTAATCAAGGATTTGATTTTGCTATGCTTTCTTTAGGTGTATGTTATGAAAGTGGTAGAGGAACAAAAAGAAATCCCTCATTAGCATTTCAATGGTATAATGAAGCAGCAAAAACAATCCCTGGAGCTAAAAACAATCTTGGTAATTGTTATCAATATGGTATAGGTGTAGATGAAGATATAAAACAAGCTTTATATTATTATCAACAAGCCGCAGAAGAAGGTAATGCTGATGGACAATATAATGTTGCACGTTGTTTTCAATATGGTATAGGTGTAGATGTTAATATTGACGAAGCAATGTATTGGTTAAAAAAAGCTTCTAGGCAAAATCATCCATATAGTTTTTATAATTTAGTATTTTGTTATTATGAAAAAAAAGAATATTATTTAGCATTCACTAATTTAAAAATAGCTAGTTCATATAATATACCTGAAGCTATTTGTTTATTAGGATTATATTATGAAGATGGTATTGGTACAAAAGTCAATCGTAAAAAAGCTTTTGAATGTTATCAAAAAGCTCATAATTATAATTATAATCCTGCTACTTTTCATTTAGCTAGATGTTATATGGAACGTATTGGTATAAGAACTAATAAAGAATTAGCTTTTAAATTATTTAGTGAAGCAGCAAATAATGGTGAAGATAGAGCAATGTTATATCTTAGTTGTTGTTATGCCAATGGCATTGGTACAGAAGTTAATCAAGAATTAGCCAAGTACTGGATAGAAAAATCGAAATTAAGTAAATAATATATATTAAATGAGGAGATAAAAATGGCAAGAGTCTTTAATTTTGCTGCTGGACCAGCAACGTTACCCATTGAAGTGTTAGAAGAAGCTCAAAAAGAATTATTAGATTACCACGAAAGTGGTATGTCAGTTATGGAAATGAGTCATCGTTCAAAGATTTATCAATCCATCTTATTTGAAGCAGAACAAGATTTAAGAACATTATTATCAATTCCTAATCAATATAAAGTTTTGTTTTTACAAGGTGGAGGACATTTACAATTTGCCATGGTTCCTTTAAACCTAATGAAAAACAAAAAAGCTGATTACATTATAAGCGGACATTGGTCAAAAAAAGCTTATAATGAAGGAAAATTATATGGTGATTGTCGTATAATTGCTTCAAGTGAAGAAGATAAATTTTTAAAAGTTCCTGATGTTTCTTCTTTAAAAATAAATTCAGATAGTGATTATCTTTATTATTGTGATAACAATACATTATATGGTACTAAATTTTATACATATCCCAACAGTGGTAACATTCCTTTAGTTTGTGATATGTCATCTAGTTTTTTATCAGAAGAAATTGATGTATCAAAATTTGGTATAATATTTGCTGGGGCGCAAAAAAATGTTGGACCAGCTGGGGTAACAATTGTTATAATTCGTGAAGATTTAATTACTGAACCATCACTTTTAACCCCAACAATGTTACAATATCAAGTACATGCCAAAAACAATTCTTTATTTAATACCCCTCCTGCTTATGGAATATATATTTGTGGGAAAGTATTTAAATGGTTACTTAAAACAGGTGGTTTAAAATATCGTCACCAATACAATATTGAAAAAGCTAATATTTTATATAATTATTTAGATTCATCACCATATTATATTACTCATGTGGAAAAAGAATCTAGATCAATAATGAATGTTTTATTTACAACAGGTAATGAAGATTTAGATGTTATATTTGCGGAAGAAGCAACTAAAAATGGCTTAGTTAATTTAAAAGGACATCGTTTAACAGGTGGTTTAAGAGCAAGCATTTATAATGCTATGACAATTGAAGGTGTTCAAGCATTGATTAAATTTATGGATCTTTTTTCAAAAAATCATTTGCAAAAATAAAATAGTTATAAAGGAGAAAATAAATGTATAATATAGCTTATATCAATCCATTAACAACAGTCGCAACTAATTTATTTACTAAAGACAAATACCAAACAACAAGTGTTGATAAAGCTGATGCCATATTAATTCGTAGTACAAAAATTCATGATATGCAACTTCCTAAAAGTGTTGTTGCCATTGGTCGTGCAGGTGTTGGTGTAAATACAATTCCTTTTGAAAGATTTGCTCATGAAGGAGTAGTAGTATTTAATACACCTGGAGCTAATGCAAATGCTGTAAAAGAAATGACAATTGTTGGATTAATTCTTGCTAAACGTGATTTATTAGGTAGTATCCAATGGGTTAAATCATTAAAAGATGAACCCGATATTGTGGAAATGGTGGAAAAAAAGAAAGCACAATATGCTGGATATGAATTACAAGGAAAAAAATTAGGTGTAATTGGTCTAGGTTCAATTGGCGGATTAGTAGCAACTGAAGCTGTTAATTTAGGAATGGATGTATATGGATATGACCCATTTATTTCTGTTGAGCATGCTTGGGGATTAAATAAAACAGTTAAAAATGTTAATAATTTAGATTCAATGTTAGAAGTATGTGATTATATTACTATCCATGTTCCTTTAACTGAAGATACTAAAAGCCTATTAAATGATGAAACTTTTCATAAAATGAAAAAAGGCGTGATTTTAATCAATTATGCTCGTGATGCTATTGTTGATGATGATGCATTAGAAAAAGCAATTAATGAAGGAATTGTGGCTAAATACTTAACAGACTTCCCTAATCCTAAAGTAGTTAACATGCCTAATACAATTGTTACTCCTCATTTAGGAGGTTCTACCTTAGAATCAGAAGAAACTTGTGCCATCATGGCAGTGAAAGAAGTAAAAGATTATTTAGAACGTGGTAACATTCGTAATTCCGTTAATTATCCAGATTGTTTTGCAGGAGCAATTAGTGGTAAAGTAAGATTAGCTATTAATCATCGCAACATTCCCAATATGTTAGCTCAATTTACAGGTATCTTCGGTAATTTAGGAGCTAATATTATTAAACTTTTCAATAATAGTCGTGATGATTTAGCATATACAATTTTTGATTTAGACACAACAGTTGAAGAAGATATTAAAAAGAAACTAGAACAAATAGATGGTGTTCTTCGTGTTCGTTTGCTATATAAATAAAAATTGAAACCCTAACAATAAAGGCTCTTCAAAAAATTTTGTGGTTTTGTGCCCAAAAACTAGAATGAGGCACAAAATTTTTGGACGATAGGCACAAAA
>CANQVC010000005.1 GCA_947627195.1 uncultured Bacilli bacterium | reverse complement strand
TTATTAACATCTTTTAATATTAACATTGTTATTCTCTCTTTCTAATAAATATTTAATTATAATTTATATATAATATTTATTCTTCAATATATCCACATTCACCTTTAGAAGCATATCTTCCTTGATCTGTTTTATTAATACCCAAAAATCCCCCAACTTTTTTTAAATTATTATAATTGCACGTGCCTTCATATTCATTATTGTCAAGAGTTGTTGATGCATCTATATATCCAACTATTTGTCCCATATATGGTGCTAATTCTTTACTATCCGTTGATTCTCCAGCAAAAAAGATATCTGCTTTATAATAGCATGAATCAATTGATACAGTTTGAATAGCTTTACCTACTATTCCACCTGTAAAGCCATTGAAAGCTCCATCCCAATAATATTTTAAGCCAACACAACTACAGCAATTATTAATGCTTCCACCTCTTGCAGTTCCTATAATTCCGCCAATAGCTCCATATCCATATATCATCAATGAGTTTGAATTTTCTCCAGCAAAACATTCTGTAAAGCTTGAATATTCACTATATCCAACTATTCCACCAATTGATGTTGTACTGTAAATATAATTTTCTCCAATGCTACCTTCCCAAACATAACATTGAGTAAAAGTAGAACTTGAAGCATATCCACAGATTGTTCCAATATCAATACTGCATTTAGAAGAAGTGGCAGACAATATATCAACATCTGAAATATATAAATTACAAAATGCAGCATTCTTTGCAGATCTAAATAATCCATAACTATCATATTTCATTTCTTCTGTTGATGTTATTGACATTGACAAATTACTAATTGTTCTATAATTTCCATCAAATTTTCCTCTAAAACATGCTTCAATTGGTTTCCACTTAGATTCACATCTTATGTTATTCGTTAATTTAAAATATCCATCAATATAATATGTATCATAATATGTATCATACACAGCAAATTCTCTTATATTATTTAATTCTCTAAAAGATGATATCAAATATGGTGAGGATTCTGTTCCATCGCCATTTTGAATAAATCCTTTTTTTATAATACTATAACTAGATGAGAAAAGATTTGAATTTGACGAAGCATAATATGTTTTACTATAACTATTTTTTTGATAAGTTACACTATAAATAGCGATTTGTAAATTACCAACCTTAAAATATGTTGATGGTGGAATAAACGTTGCCTTATTAAAATCTTCTTTATTAAATGATTGTGTATAAGTATGATTGTTTTGTGTAACCAATTTTAACGATACAGTTATGCTTTCCCCTGAAATTGTTGTATAAGCTCCAGTATTAATTATAACATAATAATCATAGTTATCTGTAGTATTTCTTAAATTTATATCAATATATGGATCTACTGAAACAAATAATTCTTGAGTAACAAATGCAACTTGACCTTCAAATGCCTCAAAAAGAAACGACAAATAAGTATTGCCATCTAAATTTAATTCAGCATTATTCTTTAAAGTAATATCATATTCAAATCCATCAACATATGCACTTTTAACAAAATATGGTGCACTGCCATTAACAAACTTTATTCCACCTTCTAGTTGATTACCATTACAATAATAAGCAACCCTAATTGTATCATTACCAGATCTATTCATATTAATGATTTTATTACTTGCAACAACCCCATCTATTGTCCAATAATAATTAGAAACATCAGCATTTATGTTTATATTATTATTATAATTAACATTATTTTTAACAGCTAAATATATTGTTTCTCCCTGTTGTAAAGAAACTGAATATAAATCTTTATTTTTAGCACTAATGACATCCATATATGATATTAATTGATATGAATTTGAATACATTTCAACAACTGGTTTAAAAGTTGTTGATGAATTGCCTAAATCAAAAACATACGTATTAGATGACGGAGCAACAAATTTAAAATAGCTGTATTTATTGCTTATCGTTGTAGATAATGAAACGTCATTTTTAATTACATCAATTGACTCTTGTGTCAATTTGAAGTTTTGGCTATTTGCACTAGAATTATTTAATTTTAAATAATATTTTTGGTTTGCCTCGTAACGATTTGTAACCATTTCAGCATTATTAGTAATAGGTTGAAATGATTTATTTAATACTTCTATCTTAACATTAGTATTATTAGCTTTATATTTAATAATATTATTTGTTGTTTCTAAAACTGAAATATACATATTTTCGTTAGCTGATATTGTATAATTTTTATTAATAAAATTGCTAATAGTAGGAAAGCCCACTGAAAAATTGTTATAATAACTATTACCATTATTATGAATATATATATCATATGTTTTATTTGCAGTAAGTTTTACTAATTCGTTAGAATTATATTTATTAGTATGATATGAATCATGATCACGAACAACAATTGATAAATTATTATTTGAACAAGATAATTTATATAATGAAGAAATAGTTGGAGTAAATGAATATTTTATAGCATGAGTTTCATTAGAAACATTTTTAACATCATCGGTCATAATAGTTCCCATATCAGTTGCAATACCATCATAAGTTAATTCAGATATTATTGTTGATATAATTTCTGAATCTCTTGCTTCTAAATTATGGGGAATTGGTACATTTACTTGACTAACTTTTGTATAATCAGCATTATTGGAAAAGAAAATTTTCTTTTTAGTTTTAAATCCATTAAATCCTATTGCAGTTTGCGAATCATAATCAATAAACATATCATCATTAATAACTAATTTACCATAATCTAAATAACAATTATTTAAAATTTTTTGTATTTTTTCTCTATCACTATCTATAACTTTATTTGAAAAACAATTAGTAATATCAATGCCAAGATCAACAATCTTGAAAACGCCATTGATAACATTAGGATGATTATCAATGTATTTAGCAACTCCCGTAATAGCTAAATTCGTTAGACAAAATACTAATTCTTCCAATAATGATGCATCTTCGGGGGCAATGCCTAAAAAATCATATAATTTATCATCAACATACCCACCAGCAAATAGTTCCTCTAAAAAATCTGAAGAAGTACAAGCACCAATTGCAATAGCATTAATATTAACATTAGGATTAGTTGATATCATTTTATTCCAATTATTTTTAAGTTCTTGCTGTTTAGTTGGATTTAAGATGTCTTTTCCACTATTACATTCAACGCTGTTTTTTAATCCAATTGCATTGACTAAACCTTCTATATTTGCAAAGGCGGAGCCAGCATAAGGTGTTCCACTACTAATTAAACTACTAACATTATAAGGATGCTCAGTAGCATACATTAAATTAATTAATCCACCTCTACTATGTCCAATTAAATTAACTTTAGGAATATTTCCTGTGATTAATTTATAATCATATGATATTGAATCAACCATTGATTCAAATTCACTATAAACAATATCATGAAATTCATTACTATAATACTGATTAAAAATAATAACAGCATGTTTACTAAAATTACAAATTGTATCAACAGGCGTTTCAATATATTCATAATAATTGGTTCCATCAATCACATTACCTTTTTCACATAAATATAAATTAAAATCTTTAAATGATTCTGCATCATTTATGTTTTCCATCATTTCAGCAACATAAACATCTGCATCCGCAAATAATCGTAATTTTTCAATTAATGATTTTTCATCATATGCAAAAGTACCATTATAATTTGAAAAAACACTCTTATCACATCCTTGACCTGGAGTAATAATTGTCATTGCGGGTTTATCATCAACATAACTTGTTAATTTAGTTTGATAATGTAAATCATTAATGTTCCCATTTGTTGCAAATACATCATTGCTAAAAATAGCAAAAGATGTAAGCAAAACTACAAGATAAATAATTATCTTAAATAATTTTTTCATTTTTTTCTTTCCTCTCTTTCATTTAAATATTTTATATTATTCTTTTCTTTTTAAAATAAATATTTAATTATAATTTATATATAATATTATAAAATAAATTCTTCTTAATATAATAAGAAGAATTATAATATATTAATATTTATAAATCATTGTTTAGATCACTTGATAAATATTTAATCTATTTATGAAAAATAATAATATTGCTACATTTTACTATATATTAATAAATATTGCAAGTATTATTTGTATTTTTGTTAATACTTTTTCAAAATGATACCACCTATTTGGTATTTTTTAATTGTTTTAATATATATGACCATATATTCAATAATATTTGAAATTGTATTTATCTCATAAATTGTTTTAAAATTAATGATTTTATTAACACATATAATTCTTTTCAATTAAAAACAGCTAATAAATAAAGTATTTTATCTATTAAATGGTCAATTTAAAATTTAAATTATATTTTAAAAAAACAAATAATTATTTTACTTAACTAAAACAATATTATATTTTTACTAATTTCAAATATTTAAATGGTATCATTTTGATTAATGATTAACAGTATTATTTGTATTTTTATGATATTTTTTTATATAAAGATGAATATTTAATTCATAAACTATCAATTTATTAAAAATATTATTCTTTGCTTTATGGTTTTGTTAAGAATTTTACTGATTAAAACACCTGTCAAATATTATATTAATATACATAAAAATGGGATAATAAATATCCCACTTTATCTTTGTCTTATTATATCAACTGGATTTTTACTAATTGCTTTATGTAATGAAATATAACCAATAATTATATTAGCTAAAATAGTAATTACTAACATAATAATTGCATATTGGTATCTAAACAATACTAAACTAACATTTGGTGAATATTCATTGACTAATGCTCTGTTAAGTAATTTAATAAACAACATTCCAAAAACTAAAGACATAATAAATGATATCAAAATAATAAAAATACTTTGTAATAAATAAATATAAAGTATTGAACTTTTTTTAACACCAATAGCCCTTAATATACCATTTTCTTTGTCTTTTGATTTAACCATTTGACTTATTACAATTGTATTAATTAAAACAATTAAAACAACCATCAAAGCAAATAAAGCCGTTGAAATGTATTGAACAAATGATAAATCACTTTCAAACATATCTAAATTACTAGTAAGGAAATAAGCTGGTGATAATTTATATTTTTTATAAATTGATTTATAAAAAGAATAATTATTATTAATAGATGAAGTTTTTATTAATATTGAATTATTAATAGTAAAATCTTCTATTTTCTTCTTAAGCTCTGGTGACATAATGATTTCTCTTGCCTCATCAATTAATATTCCTTTGATAACTAAATTTTCTAATTCTAAATTACTTTTTAAATATCTATTCTCAGTAATTTCTAAATTAAATGGTTTATTAACATAAATAGGAGTTTGAATAAGTTCTCTAGAAAAATATGAATCACCTAAATAATATGTATAACTGTTGTCTTCCCAAAAAAAACTATTATACATAGTTAAAGAAACATATATTTCATTACCTGTTGGTCTAATTTCAGTATCTTTATTTATATATTCTATATCATTAAAATATTTACCATATATATTATCATTAATAAAAATTGGACTCCCTCCTGATACATCTCGTTCAAATATTGATACCCTAGTTTTTAATTCAAATTGATCAAATTTACTGCCAACATCAATCAATGGAAGTGACTCAGCATATATACTATTTTCAGTTTTAAAAACTAATTTTTCAATTTCATCATGAGCTTTATCATAAGCAACAGTTTCAATATTTGTTATATCTGGATCATAATTATTATATCCATAAGTTTGATAAATTCCTGAAAAATATACTTTTGATTTTAAATAATCAGTCATATAATATTCATTAAATTTGTTTACATCAAATTCTTCCAAATCAACTTTTTTATCATTTGATATATAATAAAGACATTGTTGAGTAATATTTGATGCTAATCTTGAATCAGAGATAATTATACTATTATCATCTATTTCACGATAATTAGGATATAAATCATATCCCATATTAATAACTTCATTTATTGATTTAATAACACCATTACGTATATATTCTATTCCTTTATATTGAATAATATCTTCTACGTAACTATTGTAAACTCTAGTTTCATTATTTGGTGATCTAATTAAAAATTTATCAATGTTGTTATCACGTATATTAATATAATCAATATATGGTCTTTCATATAATGTTACTGATAATGATAGAGATAATGCTGCAAAAGCTACAATAATAGATAAAATCGATATAATAAATCTTATTTTCTTATCAAATAAATTTTTAATTGATAACTTGAAAATATTCTTTTTGGAAACAACATAATTATTAGAAATAAATTTATCATTTATATTATTATTTATATTATTATTTATATTATTATTTATATTATTATTATTATCTTCTATTATCGCTCCATCTTCTATTCTTATTATTCTATCGGCATATTTCTTAGCTAAATCTTCATTATGAGAAACTACAATAACTAATTTTTCTTTAGAAATTGTTTTTAAAAGATCACAAATATTTTTACTATTTTCTTTATTTAAATTACCTGTTGGTTCATCAGCTAAGATAATTGATGAATTTTTCATTAATGCTCTAGCTATTGCAACTCTTTGAATCTCTCCTCCACTTAATTCATTTGGATATCTATTTTCAAATCCTTCTAAATTAACTTTACTTAAATTTTCTTTGACTTTTCTTTTAATATCTTCTGCTTTTGTTTCAAAACATACCATACTAAGATTTTCATATACTGTTAGATTAGTTAATAAATTAAAATCTTGAAATATAAAACTAACATAATTATTACGATATGTTTCTAATGATTTATTATCATTATTTATCTTCTCATCATTAATTGATATATTTCCTGATGTTGGTGTATCTAATCCCCCAATTAAATTTAATAAAGTTGATTTACCACTTCCACTTGGCCCTAATATAAATATTAATCCTTTTGTATTAAATGATATATTAATATTTTTTAATGCATCAACTCGAATTTTATTATTACTTGTATAACTTTTATTAACATCTTTTAATATTAACATTGTTATTCTCTCTTTCTAATAAATATTTAATTATAATTTATATATAATATTGCATCATTTTACTATATATTTATAAATATTGCAATAATTATTTATAATATTTTATATAATAAAGGAAAGTGACCCAGAATTAACTGAGTCACAAGGAACATATATAACATTAAAAGATGTTATCATTATCTATTATAGAATTCAACAATCAAATTCTCTCTAATTTCTGGTAAGAATTCTTCACGTTCAGGATAACGAACAAATGTACCTTCCATTTTGTTATCATCAAATGTAACATATTCTTTTTTCATATGTCCATTATCTAATGCTTCTTGAACAACTTTCAATTTTTTGGAAGTTTCTTTTAAAGCAATAACTTGACCTGGTTTACATTGATATGATGGAATGTCTACTTTCTTTCCATCAACTGTAATGTGTCCATGATTAACTAATTGACGAGCTTGTTTTCTAGTTTGAGCCATACCCATACGATAAACTAAATTATCTAATCTTGATTCTAATAAGATTAAGAAATTATCACCATGTTTACCAGCCATTTTACCAGCTTTATCAAAAGTGTTTCTAAATTGTCTTTCAGTCATTCCATATACGAAACGTACTTTTTGTTTTTCTTGTAATTGAGTTCCGTATTCGGAAATCTTACCTCTTCTTTGCCCATGTTGTCCAGGAGCATATTCTCTTCTTGGTTTTCCATTTTTACCCATGGCAAATTCTTTACCATTTTCTAATGTTGAAAACTTTAATCTTCTAGATACCTTCCATGAAGGTCCAGTATAACGTGCCATATTTTTTTCCTCCTATATTTAAAATTTGAAAGGACTTGAATATCACATTCCAAAGAGTAAAATAAAAATTTTCATCATACAGCAAGACTACTCATTACCACCTTTGGTTTCTCTTCAAAGAATGATTGTTCAAGTGCTGCTTTCTAGCACTGGTTTCCTTAAAACCTTTAATATTATACACCATTTGCATATGAAAGTCAAACAATATTTTTATTTTGTTTTTCATATTATTGATTAGATGTAGAATGTTTTTGATAAACTTCTTTATTAATTACAATTTCTAAAACAATTAAACCAATTTCTAATATTAATAAAACAATTGGAATAAAACTAATATTTGGTTCAATTAAATGATCAAATATTAAAAAAATAAAATTTAATACTACAACACTTAATGTCATTGCACCAGCAACAATAAGTGGTGTTATTATCATCTTTTTTCCTTGACCATTATCAAATAATTTCAATCTCTTATTTACATAAATAATTATAAAAATAACACTTATTATTGTTAATACACATTCAACAATTGCAAATATAGATATAGCCATTGATTCTAAACACATTTCATTAGAAGCAAAGATAAATGGAGCAAATGTTGATAATCCATTAACAGAAAAAGAAAGAGAAAAACTATTAGCATATTCATATATATCATTAAATGAATAATATTTACTAGCTTCTTCAGATATTAAATTATCAAAGAAAGAAAAAATAGATAAACAATGGAAATTTCCTTTTGTAAAACTAACATCATTTATTTTAAATGTACAAACACTTGTAAATGCTAATGTTAATATAATAGCAACAACAATGAATGAAACACAGTTAACAATACATGGTACAATTTCCAATTTTCTTTCTTTTGTAATAATATCTCGTACAAACATAGCTATATAAGTACATAAAGAAAATACTAAAATAGCAATGAATATACCACTACGATAAGTAATTTCTTGATATGTATGAACATCCAAGATAGTTGTACCCAATAGTGAAAGTACAATAGTAGTAATAACTAATTTATTAAATATTTTAAATTTCTTTTTCTTTATTAAATCACATAATGTTAAAGCAAATATTATAAATAATAAAGCAATAACAGCAATTATAAAGAAACTATGAAATATTAAATATATACCACCTAAATAATTCTTTTGCACAAAACTATTTGTTATATCATTATCGCCTTGTAAAATAATAATTATATTATATTTATTTAAAACTTTTTCTGCTCTTTTAACATATTCTTTAACAGCTTCATTCACTGGTAAATCATCAACTTCTTCATCTACTTTTTGAAGTTCATCAGTACATTTATTAACATAATCAGCAAAATCTTCTTTATCTTGACCAATAGCAAATTTAAAACCAGCTTCTGTTATATCAAACAATGTAACATTAATATCAATACTTGGGAAACCATAATCTATTATATCCATATCTAATTTTGTTGTATAAATTGGTCCAAATAATAAAGCTAAAGCTGTGCTTAAAGTAAAACATAAAATAAAAATATGTAATACTAAATTAAAAATGAAAGAAAATTTTTCATTATTAAATTTATTTGTATTATTTTTAATAACTTTCTTTTGCACATTACTTCCACAATTTGGGCAATATGTAACATTATCATTTAAAACAGTATTACAATTTGGGCAAACTTTTTCAACATTTTGTTTTGTACCACAATATGGACAAAAGATGGTTCCTTCTTTTATTTCTTTATCACAGCTCTTACATTTGTTAATATGGGGACTTGATAGATCAAATCCACAATTTGGACAAAAAGCATAATTTTTATCAACTGTTTTTTGACAATTAGGACAAACTATTTCTTCATCTTGTTTTGTTCCACAATTAACACAAAAAACAATATCATCTTCTAATTCCTTTCCACATTTTGGACATTTTTTCATTTGAATCCCTCCCTTTTTATTTTATTACAACTTAATTATAATCTTTTTATTTTTTAATGTCAATCATTGTTTAAAATAATATATAAAAAAAAAGAACTTCTTATTTAAGAAGTTCAAAAAAATCTATTTCTAAAACTTCCGCAATGTACATGATAGTTGACAAACTATTAACACCATGTTTAATCCAACGACGGATAACTGAGGGATCTTGTCCCATACCTTCAGTGGCAAATTTAACTTGCGTTTTATATTTTGATTCAGAAATAAATTTTTTAAGATTTTGACCAACTTTTGTTAGTCTCTCATCTATTTGTGTCATAATAGAATGCCTCCTTTGCGCCAGTAAACTCCACTTATGCTCCAGAGCATTTATTTTGACACATATATAGTATAACAAAAAAAGAATCAAATTGCTATTAATTTGATTCATTTTTTATAAAATTATTATACATAGCCTTTAAATCTTTCACAAAATTCATCATAATTAAATAATTTATGAGTAATTGGTTCATATACATACATTTTATCTTTATTAATTAACAATATAAACATGTATGTTGAAAATTGATTAGAATAAGCAAAAAATAAACCAATAGAAAAACCAATAAAACATATTTCACAAATTATAGCAATAATTGATATTGCATTAGAATAAACTACTACTAATAATAAAATATTAAAACATGATGCAATATATGATATTCTTCTAAACCATTTAAATCTTGCTTTTTCTTTATGTGTTGATAAAATTAAATTATTAGTAGCTGTTATAAAGACATCAGTGGAATGATTTTTTAAATCAATATCAACCATTCTTCTTTTAGCATAACAAGAATAATATAACATAATAGAAGCAAATATCATCCATATATTTTCTAATAAAGTAAATGTTGAATATAATTTTAAAGCTATGGATGTAAAAACTGTGGAAAGAAAAGCAAAAACAATTAAAAGAATAGATATGATTTTCACAATCATTTTATCTTTCTTAAAGTCCTCAAGTGTTCCAAAATTTATATAAACTTTTTTAGCATTATGTATAACTTGTTCAAAAAAAGTTTGATTTTTAACTTGCGTATATTGATTATATATTTGATTAGCTTGAGTATTTATTAATTGTTGATTAAGATTCTTATTTTCCAATTTATTACTTACTTCATCAAGTTTAATTTCTATTTCATCTAATCTATCATAAACTGATTTATTTTTATCTGCCATTATGTAATACCTTTTTAATAATTAAGATATTTAATTATTGTTGTCAATTTGTTTATTTGTTTGCTTTTTATAAATAAAACGGATAACAAATGTAAAAGCAACTAAACATCCTTCTATAATAAACAAAATAATTGGTACAGCACTCATTCTACCATCATCTTTTATACATGAAATAATATTTAATACGATATTTATTAATGAAGCACCTAAAGCAATAAATAAAGGAATAATTGACATTTTTTTAGATTCATTTTTAACTAAATTAGTAATATTATTATTTAAATAAACTGCCATTGAAATACCACATGTAATTGCCATAGCACATTCAATTAAAATAAATATAACTAAACTCATATGTTCTAAACATACTTCATTAGATGTAAATATATATTGAGCATAAGATGTAAGAATATCTGAATTTGAAAGCAAACGAATATCATACATAGCTTCTATTATTGTATCAATTTTTTGATAACTATAATATACTGAACTTTGTTCAGAAATTAAATTATCAAGCATTGAAAATATAGCCATTCCTTTTATTGTACCTACACCATCATAATCAACTAAAACAAAGCGATAAACACTCGTCATACAAATTGCCATTAAAACAATAACAAATGATATAGTAACAGTGTGAGTAATTAATGGTAATATTTCAAATTTTCTTTGTTTTATTAATAATTCATAAATTAAATGAACAATTAATGTAAAAAGTGAAAAGACAAATACAGCAATAAATATGCCTGAATGTCTAATACTTGTGATACTTTCAACATTTAATACTGTACCAGCAAATAAAGACATAACAATAACTGGTATTAAGAGTTTAATGATGATTTTATTATTATGTTCTACATCATTTTCTTTAGAAACCATATGTTTAATCAATTTAATTAATTTAGATAATGTAAAACCAAATATAACAAATAATAAAACAATAACTGCTAATATTAATAATGCATGAATTAATAAATATGTACCTTGGACATAAGATGTTTGAACATATCCTTTTGCTTCAGGTCCACTTGCTATTTCTAATAAAATATAATTATGTTTTTGTAAAAGTTTTTCAAGTTGTTTTAAACTAAATGCAATGGATGGATTTTCTTCAATATATTCATATATTTCGTTTAATTCATCGTTTGCATCATCAGCATTATAACCAAGTAATAATTTAAATCCAGCTTCACTTATATCATAGAAATTACAATCAAGAGATATTTTTTGATTAATTATTTCTGTTTCCTCTTTATAAATTGGTGCAAATATTAACGATAAAGCTGTTGATAAAGTAAATAATAATATAAAAACATATAATACAGTTTGAAATATATTTTTAAATTTATTATTCGATTCTAATTTCAAATGTTGTTTAGGTTGTTTTACTTTAGTTGGTTGATTAGTCAATCCTTGATTATTGGTTACAATGTTATTGTTATAATTAAAATTATAACCACATACATCACAAAAATTATTTTCTGAATCATTTGCTTTTCCACAATTTGGGCAAATTTTATCTTCTTTTATTTTGCCACCACAATAAGGACAAAAACGATTATCATCTTTTACTTCTTTATTACAATGTGGACAAATATTTTTTTTATCATATTCATATCCACAATTAGGGCAGAACATAAAATCATCATCCATCTGTGTTCCACATTTAGAACATTTCTTCATAGTAAACCTCCTTTAATTTATACACAATTATTTTTATAACTTAATTATACTTTTTTTGTTTTAGAATGTCAACATGCAAAAAAAATATTATTGAGGTTTTTCATTAGAAATATCATTATTAGACTTATTATCTATTTCTTCAATACTTTTATCTTTAAATCTAAATAATATTGCTACATGTTTATATACGATAAAAGTAATAGCACTAACAGCAATTGCTAATAAAGTATTAAATGGAACAACAGATATTAATAAATATTTCCATATGTAATTATCTTTAGTTACATTAGGAATTATTGACAACATACTAATAAATCCATCAACATTTCCATCAAAATAAAAAGCAACATAAAATGGAACTGAAATAAACCAATTAACAAAGACAGATCCTATTACCCATGTAACTGTTCCTAAAATAAGAGAAATAAAAGCTCCTTTTTTTGTTCTATTGTTTTTATAAAAAATTGATGTTACTAAAACAACTAATATGCTTATAACCATATCAACTAATTCCCCAACACATGCTGTGTCAGTTGCTGGTAATTTTAAGAATGTTCTTAATACTGCAACTGTCACCCCTTCAACAGGTCCTAACATAAATCCAACAATTAAAACAGGTAAATTGGAAAATTGAAAATGTAAGAAAGATGGAAAAAAAGGTAAAGGGAATTTCACAAAATAATACAATACTGTTGATAAAGCTGTAAATATACCAATAACTGTAATACGATGAATTTGTTCTGATCTACTTACTGGTACAGCGACTCTAACAATTTTACAAATCCACATAATCAAAATAGCAACAAGTAAAATTGCACATGTGATTAAAATAACCGTTAATTTGTGTTCTTTTAATAAATTAACAAAATTTAAAATCATAAGCCCTCCAAAAATGAAAAAAATGCTCATGATCCCCAAGAGCAAACATTAAGCTTTCTATAGCTCTTCTTTTATCTAGACTTTACTATCGGTACTGGAATTACACCAGTTCATGCCTAATTGGCTCGTGGACTATACCACCGGTCGGGAATTACACCCTGCCCTGAAGATTATGTATATTAATTATAAATCTTTTTTTATAAAAGGTCAAGTAATATGCATAAAATAATAAATATTTTTATGTAAATATTTTTTTTAAAATTTGGACTAGTAATAATACTAGTCCAAAATAAAATATATTTAAATAATAATTTTAGTAATACTATTCTATTATTTTGTATTATTAAAATCATCTTGCATTAATAAAGCATTTAATAGTTGAGAAAATTGTGATAAGTGTTCTTGAATACGTCTTGGAAAATATTTTTCAATATATTCTAAATAATCATTTTCTGTATTCATTAACATACCTACTAACATTGTTTCGCCATAACCATCATATTCTTTATATGGACCAGGTATTTCCCAATTGGTAGCTTCCATATATAAATAAGGTATACCTCTTTTCTTAAATCCTACATGATCACTCCAATCACCAGTTGATGGTGAAGCATAATCTGGTGTATCATATCCTGGAGCTGGATTATCCCAAGTCCAAGGATTTTGTTTGAAACTTAATCCTAAATTTGTAGCTAAATTCATAGCATTATCAAAAGCAATAGTATCATTTACTGTTTTATTTTCATCATCTTGAACACCACCATATAAATAACAATAATCACCACATACTAATGAATCCATATTGATCATATATAATGTATTATTAACTTCTTCTTCACTTAATTGATTAGCATAATATGTTGATCCATAACAACCATATTCTTCAGCTGTGAAAAAAACAAATTGAATTGTATATGTTGTTTCAATATCATGAAATTGTTCTAATGTTGTTAATGCTAATGCAATGCCTGAACCATTATCACCAGTACCTGTTCCATCATAATGTGCCCCAACAATTATTTGTTTATTTGTTTTACCTTTTTTAGTAATAATTATATTAGGTGTAGAAACTGATACTTTAAGATAATTACCATTTTCATCCTCAACATAACTTCTACCATTTCTTGTATAATATTTTCCATCAGTATTAATGTTTGTTGCGGCAGAAAAAGATTTATTTAAATCAGTTGTTTTATTTACATATCTATCTACTAATACATTTTGATATGTTATTTCCTCATTCTTATATCCTGCTTTAATTGCTAACCAATTAATCCAATTTTGGGTTAATTTAAAATTTTCTCCATTAAAGCAATCTCTGTCATGTAAAACTGAATCAATATACTTAATCTTCTCATATGCTATATTAGAATAATCAAGATTACTAACATCTTCTTTAGTTAATTTATCATATATATTATTTACTTTATCTTGTAATTCATCAAATTCATTTTGTAATTTTTTATCATTTGAATTATTACATCCATATAATAAACTAATAGATAAAATAAATAATAATAAAGGAATTATTTTTTTAATTGCATTTTTCATTTTTAAACTCTTTTCTTATATAATATATATAAATATATAATATATATATTGTAATTTATAATACTTTACTTAAAAAATCAATTAATCGAGGGGATTTAGGATGAAGGAATATATCATTAGGACTTCCTTCTTCCATGATTTTACCTTCATCCATAAATAATACACGACTACTAATTTCTTTCGCAAATCCCATTTCATGTGTTACAACAACCATAGTCATTCCATCATGGGCTAAATCTTTCATTAAATTTAATACTTCTCCGACCATTTCAGGATCTAAAGCACTAGTTGGTTCATCAAACAACATTACTTCAGGATTCATACATAGACTTCTAATAATGGCAACTCTTTGTTTTTGTCCACCAGATAATTTAGAAGGATATTCATCTTTTTTTTCATACAAACCAATTCTTTGTAATAAACTTGTTGCTTTTTCAATTGCTTCTTGTTTTGACATTAAATGTAAACTAACAGGAGCTAATATTAAATTATTTATAATTGATAAATTATTAAATAAATTGAAATGTTGGAAACACATTCCCATTTTTTTTCTTGCATCATTTATGTTTAAACAATTTTCTTTTAAAAAAGCTCTTTTTTCTTTTTTAAATATTTTATTTTCTAAAATTGGTTTAATTTGTTTCTCTTTTTTTATTTCTTCAATTATTTTTAATTGTTCAAATCTTGATAATTGATTTATATTTATTTTTTCTTCCTCAATAAATTTATTTAATTTTTTATGATATATATTTGATTTTAAAATTAAATCATCGTGTAAATATATATCCATGTCTGATATTAATTTATTATCTAACCACACTTCTCCTGAAGATGGTTTTTCTAATAAATTCATACATCGAAGTAAAGTTGATTTACCAGATCCACTTGGACCTATAATAACAACTTTTTCTCCTTTTTTGATTTCACAACTAACATCTTTTAATACTTGTAATTTACCAAAGTTTTTAGAAACATTTTTAACGTTGATCACTTTGACGAAATCTCCTTTCAAATAATTTAATTAATAAAGTAATTGAATAAACAAGTATTAAATAAAATATTGCTACAACAATAGCTGGTATTAAATAATTGGCAGTATCTTTACTTATTGTAGTTGCAGCTTGGTTTAAATCAAATGTTAATTTACCAAATGTTGAGCCGACCATAGATACAATAGCTGTTTCTTTAACTAAAGCAATAAATTCATTACCAATTGATGGTATAACATTTTTAATGGCTTGAGGTAAGACTATTTTAATCATGGTAGTTAATGATGATAATCCCATCGCTCTTCCTGCTTCAGTTTGACCTTTATCAATTGATAATATACCTGCACGAATATTTTCTGAAACATATGCACCAGAATTAATACCAAATGTTAATACAACTGCTGTTTCTTTAAATCCTGGTATAGCAAGTATAGCAAATACCATTATAAATAATTGTAAAGCAACTGGTGTACCTCTGATAATTGTTGTATAACAATTACAAATAAAAGCAGGAATTTTAAGAAATTTATTGTCTTGAGAAAATATTTTAATAATTGCCACAAGAAATCCTAAAACAAGCCCTATTAGTGCTGCAATTAAAGTCATTAAAAAAGTGTTTTTAAATCCTTCAAGAATATATATCATAAATTCTTTAGTTGTTAGAACTTCTTTTACTTCTTGAAAAAATCCTGCTTGAAATAACATGTTAATCTCCTTCTTGTATTATATAAATGTATATTGTATTATATAATACATCATACATTATATATTATTATAAACCTAAATGTTTATTAACTAATTTTTGAATACCATTTATGCCATCTTCATCTTCTTTTAATAATTCCGCAAGTACTTCATTAATAGCATCTAATAATTCTGTTTGCCCTTTTGTTACACAAATAGCATAAGAATCAACAGCTTTTTCATCTTCTTCATCTTCATTACCTTGATAATATAAAGGAAGACATTTTAATCCTTCATGTCCTTGAACAAGTTTCTTGGCAGGAAGTTCATCAATAATAACATAATCAATATTTAAACCAATATCACTAACAGCGATATCTAATGATTTATAATCTGTCTTTTTAACTCCTTCTAGTGATCCACCTTCAGCTATTTCATCACTTAAGAATATATCAGCTGTTGTGCCAGTTTGAATACCAATTCCTTTACTTGAATTTAAAGATTGCCAGTAAACACCTGTATCACCATCAGACATTTCTTTAGAAAATCCTTCAGTAACATTAGCTTCTTTATATATTACATATAAACTTGCATTATAATAAATAGATGAAAAATCAACTTTTTCTTTTCTTTCATCAGTAATAGATAATCCAGCAGCACCAACATTTGTTAATTTACCTTCTTTTACTGCATCAACAATAACATCAAAATTAACATTTTCAAATTCAACTTTTTTACCAAGTTTTTCTCCTACCATTTCCATTATATCAACATCAACACCAACAATTTTATTATCACTCATATATTCAAATGGAGCAAAACCTGCTTCTGTATAAACAATCAAAGTATTTTTACTAGATGTACAACCAGTAAACACAAACACACATAATACGATAACAAATAAACTAAATAATTTCTTCATTTTTTCTTTCTCCTTTTCTTTTAATTATTTTTGTTTTTTCTAATTTGTTTTTATAACGCCGAATTTTTGTTTTCATATCATAAACCTCCTTAAAACAAAATAGAGCCATTGTCTGGCTCTATTTACATACATCATTATGCTCAAAGAATAATATAAAATTGTATATTAATTATTCTTGTCTTGTAAATATACCAAACAAAAAAGCCAATTGCTTGGCTTTAATTTACGAAAGTGTACAATATTATATTTATAATATTATTATAATATAATATTATTATAATGCATACACTCGTATCAAAACACGAATGTATAGCTAACATCACTTTTTGATACTATGCTCAAAGAACAATATATTATATTAAATATATATTTAATAAATATATTTTGTGTTCTTATCTTGTAAATAAACCAAACAAACAAAAAAGCCAATTTCTTGGCTTTAGTTACAATTATGCTCAAAGAACAAAATATAATATTATAATTAATTGTTCTTATCTTGTAAAACATGTTTGTAATAAGCCAAAGAATTCTAAAAACTCTTTTGATACAAGCATTATATATTATTTATTTTATTATGTCAACAAAAAATTAGATGAAAAGCTTTTCAAATATTAATTATAAAAAAAGATTATTTTATATTAAATTAATTAATACAAAATAATCATTTTTTTGGAGGGATTGTTCTACGAATATTTTATTTCACTTACATAATCATATTCATAATATGCAGTAAAATAAATAAAAACAAAATAAATCAATTATCAGATTTTCTAAAACATTCAATAATAGCTAATACTAAACTTGCAACAAAAATGACAGAAAAAATAACTAATCCAACAGTTGCAATATCATCTGAAATAACCGACGATGTTAAGCATTTTGCAACAACACATAAACCAAATGAAATTGCACTTGCAAAAACTAAAGTGCAAAACAAAGCCATTCTTTTCATTTTTCCTCCTACCAATGATTTATATTAATTTGTCCATCAATTGGATCCTGAAGATCGCTTACTTGAATCCCTAAGATCTTATACCATTTTTGAACTCTAAATCTAAAATTGTATTTCAACACAAAATTATCCTCGCCAATAAGAGTATGCCCTGAATTATTCATCTCAAATAAATAACCTGTAGATAAATGGTATGTTTCATCACCATTTCTACCATCAGCATATTGGTAAGACCATTGATATTCATTATATATATCTGAACCATGTTGCGTTGATATACTAGGTTCCTGATTAGTATAGTTTTTAGAATATGCATATCCAATATTCAATCCATAATCATGTTGATTTTCTATCGAAACATTATCTAAACTAAAACCGTTTGTAAATGAATATCCAAGATTCATGCCTGCATTATATGTTGAAGAAATTGAAATAGTTCCAGGAGAATTAACTGGCCACGCATCTTTGAAATGTGGTATTCCACCATAGTATATCGTAGATTGCGAATACTCATTTACTGCTTGCGCAACTTCTAAATGAACAAATCCAAAATAATTTCTCATATTGCCATTATACGATGTATCTCCATTTGCATTAGCTACATATCCAGGTATAAAATCAGTATTAGTTTCAACAGAATATAACGATGAGACATCATTTGCACGATATTTTTTAACAACAAATGAATTATCAAGATATCCATATGGCTTAAATACTAATCTTTTATAACCATTCAGTACATCTACAAAGAGAGGACTAGTTTCACTAACATTATTAATATTTTTTTCATCAATAAAAGATAATCTATCTTCATAAAATTGATAAATTTCTTTTTCAATTTCTGTTTTTTCCGTTGACACCGTTTCTAAGGAATCCATATAAAATGTTTCCCCCTTGTAATAATACATTTTTGCAGTAACCTTTTGTCCGTCTTTTGCAAAAGCAATTTCGGAATAAGGTTGATATTCAAAAAGTATTTCATCGCCTAAACTACTAGCGATATCTTTAGGATTGACGTTCGCTTCTATTGTATTATGTAAAACGACATTGTCTCGATTACTCAAAGAAATAAAAGTCTCAACATTATCATTACTTAGCGCACAAACTTGAGTAAAACTTGCCAAAAATATTCCACAAAACAATGCCATAACAACGATTATGATTTTTTTCATTTTTAACCTCCTACGCACCTAAATAATCATTCAAAAAAACAAAAAATAGTAATTAGCACAGTAAAATCAACAATTTTAAAATTGATGGTTAAAAAATCATATAAAATTATATGATTGACTACAAAGATCACATCAACATCAAAGCAAAACTAATAATAACACTTAATAATAATTTTCTTTGACGAAAAAACGTAGAACAATCAAAATTTAATTAAAATTTATTTTAGCAAATTTTACCTCCTATTTATATTATAATTTAATATATAAAATATGTCAACAAAAAAATAATTTTTTTAAACAAGATTTTGAAAATTTTTTTATTGTAATCATCTATATAAATTATTTATCATTAGTATTTTATTATTTTTATCTAAAAATGGATAAGTTATATATAACTTATCCATCATTATTTATAATATTTTATTCGGTTCAATTTCATTACTCAATAGTAATCATTTTTTTAGAATCTGTTATGACATCTTCTTTAGGAACTTCAATAATAATTAAACCATTCTTATAATTAGCTTTTATATTTTCTTCTTTAATATCACCAATATAATAACTTCTAGAACATGATCCACTCATTAATTCCCTTCTTACAAAGAATTCTTTTTCATCATTACTTTCTTGTTCTTGTTTTACTTCAATTGTCATATAACCATTATCAACTGTTATTTTAATATTTTCCTTATCAATACCAGCTACATCTACTCTAAAAACATATAGTAAATCAGTTTCTTTAATATCTGTTCTTAATTTCATATTATCATTTTTCATTGAAAAGAAAGGAAATCCATCATCAAAAATATTTGTAAATAAACTTACATTATTCTTTTTCATTTTTTCACTCCTTGTATAATATATGTTTATATTTTTATTATGTGACAATATTATTAAATTATACAAAAAATAAAATGAAACGATATTTTAAGTTATAATGAATTTAAATAAAAAACATTCAATTAATAAAATAAAAATTAAAAATAAATTAGAAAAGAAATATAAAGGTTATATAAGTAAATAATAACTAATAATTAACTTTATTTCTAGAAAAAGACATCTCTAGCTCTTTCTTTTGTTTCTTTGCTTGCAATAAATGGAATACGAGTTGTATAACCTTGTTTTGCTGCTACAATCATTTTAGTTGGCCATACTTGAATTTCTTTATTCCAAGTATAAACAACATCATTATATACATCGCGGGCAGCTGTAATTTCTTTTTGTAAATATGAATTCTGTTGAATAGCATCTTGAATTTCTTGATGAGCTTTTAATTCAGGATAATTTTCAATTGTAAAACGAAGTTTATTATTTAATGAATCAGTTTGTTGAGCTAAATCATTTCGATCATTATCTTGTAATCCTGTACGTTTAGCAGCAATTTGCGTAAATGTTGATTTGTCTAAATCAATAGCTCTATTTACTAATCCAACTAAATTAGATAATACAACAACACGTTGTTCTAAATAATTATCAACATCTGATGCTGCACTTTGCACTTTTTGTTCTAATTGTCTTAAGTATGTTGCTGCTTTAGTTTTCATAATTAAAAATACTAAACCAGGAATAATACCTAATACCCATAATATTACTTCAAATACTTTTGATCCTTTCCCTACTTTTACAGGGATTTGTTTAGCAATTACATTAATGTCTTTACCTTCTTCAATAGTAGAATCATTCATTTCATCTAATGGATTAGCCATAATTTTAATCTCCTTTATTATTGTTATTTTGAATATTTGAATTCACATTTTTAAAATATGAATTCCATTTATCAATATCACTTTCCAATACATCACGAAACATCAAAGTAGCAAGTAATCCTCTTTCATAAATGAAATGGTTACCTCCACTAAGCTTTTGAATAAAGTCTGAAAATGAACCATTATTTTGTAAATCATTAATTTCTTTACGACTTCTTTGTTCTTGTTTTACTTCCATTATAGTTTCTTTTGTTAATGGAATATATTCATCATAAGGAACAGGAACTAAATGAACACGACCATCTCCTCCATGACGAGGAACATTTTCAATACGATGAACAATTTTAAATGAATAAGCACAAATATTAACTCGGTCTGATTCTTTATCTTTTTGGATAAATTTTGTTTTTAATATTACATTTGTATCTGATGCAGGATGTTTTAAAACATCAATTGGAAATGAATTAGCTAATGATTCATGTTCAAAACTTGTAATATTAGATGGATATTCTCTTTGATATATATATTCTTTAGGTTTATATTGTTGATAAAGAGGAATAGAAATTAAAGGAGCTAAATCATAAAATAATGATTTAAAATATTGGTCTTGATAATCAATAAAAAAGTTTCTAGCACCATAATAACTATTATTAATAAATATATTAGGATTACATTCATAATTTTGATTTTGTGAATGTTTTGTTCTAATAACATTTATTCTTCCATTTTTTTGGAAATAAAAATCATCACCAAATCCTGTTTTATTTTTAATTAAATCTAATTCATTCTTTTGCGCTAAAGGAGTAAATAATAATCTAAATTCTATTTCATTATTTCTATTTTCTCCACCAAATAAAACTTCAAATTCGTCATTACCTAAACGAACAAAATTTTGGTTATTTTTTATAGCATCTTTAGCTTTATCATCTAATTTTTTTACTTCACTTTTTACTTTCTTTTCAATATCTTTTTCATCCATTCCTTCAATATTAGATGGCGAACGAGAAAATGTTAAAGTGGGGGCAGCATCATTACCATATATTAAATAAGTATTATGTTGATAAGATGGAGCTGGTCTAGTAATAGATGCTGTTAATGTTTGACTTCTTGTAACAGTTCGATAATGACCATCAGAATCTCTATATCTTTCTTGCCAATGAATTACAATTGAACCCATATATGTTTTATTAAACCATGTTTGACTATAATTTCGATATATTAAAAAAGGGTTACCTAATATAGATCCTGATAAAACATTGATTGTTGAAACATTTTGATCATTATTTTCTGATATACCATATTTTTCAATTAAGTATTCACATTTTTTAGTATCAAAGAATGGATCTAATTGAATGAGTGGTGTTGTTTTCTTAATAATATCAGCAGTCATATTCCAATCATATAATTGGTTTAATGGCAACATTTGTCTCCAAGCTTCAGCTTCTAAAGATTTAATTTGTTCATTCAATTTCTTTTGCTTAACTGATTCATCTTTTATAGCAGGATTTAATTTTTTAATGATACAAACAATTGATAATATATCAATTATAATTGCTACAACAAAAGATATAATACCAATTAATAATGATAAATTCTTTTGAATTGATGAATATAATAAAATAACACCAATTAAAGATATAACAATAATTAAAATAATTAGTAATGTTTTATATGTATGATATTTACCAACTTTTTTATTTACTTTTTCTAGTTTAAGTTTAGCTGTTGAAAGTTTTTTAATTGTTTCAATATTATCATTAATTGATATACCTGATTTCTTAACAAGTTCATCAAAATAATCAGCAGCATTCTTTTTTAAACTTTCTTTTAATTGGGAATTATATAACTCCACAGGTTCAAGTATACTTTCATCCATAATACTATCTCCTTTACATTATATACATTTATATAATATCTATAAAAATTATAACACATTTTACCAACAAATCAATACTTATTGTTCATTTTTACAAAAATTTTCTTGTAAAAAGGAAATCTTGACAACGCAAACAATGGGATGACTCAAGATTGAATCAGCCCTATTAAAAATATTCATATATAATATACAACTAATGATATAAAAAAGTGCCAAAAATTTTAAAATTTTTTATTTTAAAAAATAATCAATAAAAATTTATCATTCCAACCATTTTTTATAAACATCTTTAACACCATATATTGTTATTACATATTCATATTCCATATTATTATGAATATCTAATTTGATTTGTTCAATATAATTAGATATTACTTTATCTATTTCATTTTCATCTACACTAATATTATAATTTAATAAGATATTATTAATTATTTTATTAAAGTCTTTCACAATATTTTTTTCTTTTTCTTTATATAATTTATTATGATCTTTTACTTTATTTGAATATTCAATAAAATACATATTAATAGCATCTTTTATTGTTTCAACTCTTTTCATTTGAAAATATTCAATCATAATATTAATTGTAATAGGATTAACTATCTTTATAGGAATATCAATAAATTCTTTATAAAAATTATTTGCTTTCAAATAATTATATAAATAATAAACTGAATTAGCAATATATGCTATATAATTAGGTAGTTCATCTTTTAGATAAAAATATATTTCAGAGTGAGGTGTCCCATCATTTAATATTTTTTTAGATAATTTTTCTATCTCTTTATTTCTTGTTTTTCTCATTAAATCATCAATTCCAATTTGATAATTTATTTTTACTTCTATTTCACTAACATAATCTAAATAACAATTTTTAAAATCAATAAAACTATTGCGCTTAATAATATTATTTAAGATATCTAGATTTCTATTAATAAATGAAAGAAGATCATCATTAGTTTCATCTAATATAATAATATCATTAGCTTTTTTAAACACTTTAAATATATCATTATGTTTCAAACATTTTTTAAATATTTTGTTTAATTCTTTTTCTTGTTTTAATGTGAAATGTTCGGCTATATTTTCATTTATTTTTTTTCTTTGTTCTTTAATTAATTTTTCTTTTTCTTTATTACCTATTTCTTTCACAATACTTTCAATATTATTAGATTTATTTTTAATAATATCTTTAATTTCATTATCAACTATTTTCTTATAATATTCAATACTCTTCTTTTCTTCACTATTAAAATAAATACTACTAATAATAATGATATCCATTACAATATCTTCTATCATATATAATGATGAAATTTCTTTTAAATTATCTAATATATTATCTTTTCTTTTCATATCTATAATAATTGGATACAGTTTTATTAATTTATCACAACATAATGCAAAATCATAACATAATTTACCACTTGTATATTTATAATCATTTATTTTATTAGCAAATTGAAGAAAATAATTATATAATACTTTAGATTTATTATTATTAACGCCATGGTTAGGAAAATTATAAACACCAGATTCAGCAATAGCTTTTTGATGAGCTTTTTCTAATTTATGTGAAAAGTTATTAATAGTTAATTCTTTATTTAAATAATATAATTCCATTTCATTTATTAAACATGATCTATATAAACATGATGCTTTCACTATATCAACATTTGGCCATATTGTATTATCAAAAGTTTTAGTACTTTTATAAGGTATACCATATTCATAAAGTAATGAAGCAAATTGATTATCATTATCATTTATTTTTTGTAATTTACTAATAAATTCATCAAAAGGATAACAATACATTTCTTTCGCATTTTTAATACATTCTTCAATTTTATTAAGAATAAATTCATCAGATATTTCTTTAAAATATTTTTTATATCTTGTGAATTTATTTTGTATAATAAAATATGATTGTATAAACTTTTCGTATCCTATTTTAAATTCATCTAACATTATTTTTTCCTCTTTCTTTTATATTAATAATTTTCTTATCTTATTTTATATTGTTTTATATAAAAAAGCAAAACAATTAAACCAAGTTATAGTAAACTTCTGAAAATTAATAATAAAAGTATGAAAGAACTATGATATAATAAAAAAGGAAGAGACAAATCTCTTCATTAAATCTTTATTTCTTTTCTTCAACACTTAATCCTTTGGGTAATTGATTTGTGAAATCTTTGTATCCTTCTGAATCTTTAAAAGATTTTGATACAAATATTTTACTATCAGTTGCATTTACAGTAATTTTTGTACGGGAATTATCAAATCCCCAAAATGTTGATTCATTAGTATCATTATCTAACATTGCTCCTGCATAATCAATAGTAACATTTTTTAGTGTTAATGATGAAGATGATGCTCCTGATGTTGTAATTCTACCATAAATTAAATTAACATTTTCTAATGTTGTATTTCCTGATGTTGTACTTAAATAGATACTACCAGCAAATTTAGTTGTATCTATTGGTTCAATTTTCACATCTTTGATTGTTGTGTTTTTACCAATGATTTCAATAACTTTGTTTGGTTCCTTTTTACATTGAAAAGTTACTCCTTCAATGGTTGTATTATCGCCAATTATGGTTACTAAATTTTGACTTGCCCAATTACCATTAGGACTTTCAACGGAACTTTTAATTGTTACATTATTGAAACCTTTGATTGTTAAAGAATTTGCGGTAATTAAAAAATAAAATCCTGCTTGATCTTGATATAATGTTTCTTGATCACGATCTATATCATAAGTTCCACTTTTAATGGCATATACTTCACCATCTTTTTGATTTTTTAAAGCATTTCTTAATTCAGTAGCATTGGTAATTATTTTATCAGCAACAAAGACAGTGTAATTGAATTCTTTACCTTGATGTTTAACTGTAATATCTTGATTTCCTGTTTTTGTTTTATCATAACCAAAAATCATATCACTAGTTACATCTAAAAGGTCTCCTTTTGTTTCATCATCAAAGATGGTATTCACCTTTAATCCCTTTAATTCAGTTCCTTTAAGAACATATTGTTCGTGATTTGTTACCTCAATTCCAACAATTTCTTTTTTATTGCAACCAGTAGCAAATGTGAGAAAGGCGATGAAACACAATACGTAAAACAATATTCTTTTCATAAATTTTCTCCTTTAAATTTATTTCATTACTATTTTTACCAATCCAAATGTTTCTATACATTTTTTTAAAAATATTTTAAATAAATTTAAAAGTTATATTGGTATTCTTTGCTTAGTCTAAAATAAAATATAGATACCTGTTTAGTCAACTTTTTAATAATATTTACAAACTACTTATACAAAAAAATGGTAATTTAACCCTCGTTATCTTCTTATATATAGGTTTTTTACGTCATAATTTATTACTTATTCATACTACCAACTTCAAAATATTAACAATAATATCTATAATATTTTAGGCTAATTAAATAATATCAAAAAATAGACTTATGTAAATTAAACACAAGTCTATTTTTATTATTATATTTATATAATATTATTTTAATGCTGCCTTAACTAATGTAATGAAATCATCAGCTTTTAATGAAGCACCACCAATTAATGCTCCATCAATATTTGGTTGAGCCATTAATTCATCAATATTAGAAACTTTAACACTTCCACCATATTGAATACGAATTGCTTCTGCTGTTTCTTCATCATATAATTTAGCAACAGTTTTACGAATAAAACCACATGTTTCATCAGCTATTTCAGCTGTTGCTGTTTTACCTGTACCGATTGCCCAAATTGGTTCATATGCAATGACAAGTTCTTTTACTTGTTCTTTTGTTAATGATTTTAAATCTTCAACTAATTGATTATAAATAACTTTTTCAGTTAAATTATTTTCTCTTTGTTCTAAAGATTCACCAACACATAGAATTGGTTTTAAATCATGATTGAATGCTTGATGTAATTTTTTATTACAAGATTCATCTGTTTCATTAAACATAGCTCTTCTTTCACTATGTCCAATTAAGACATATGTAACACCAATACTTGTTAACATATTAGGTGCAACTTCCCCTGTAAAAGCACCTTGTTCTTCAAAATGCATATTTTGGGCACCAATTCTTAAGTTTTCACCTTGTCTTTTTACTAAACATCTTAAGACAACAAACGGAGCAAATATAACACTTTCAACTTTTTCTTTTTCTGGCATTTTATCACTAACAGCATAGATGAATTGTAATGCTTCGTCTCTTGTTTTGAACATCTTCCAGTTACCAGCAATAATAGGTTTTCTCATTTTAATCTCCTCTTTATATTTCCTATAACATTTCTTTTAAGGCTTTGATTGCTTCTTCAGCATCTGCACCTTTTGCTTCAATTTCAATTTCAGCACCATCTAGAACAGCTAAAGACATAATTCCTAATATTGATTTTAAATCAACTTCTTTTCCTAAATATCTTAATGTCATATCTGATTCAAATTCAGATGCACGTTGAACTATTTTTTGTGCCATTTTTGCATCAATACCTGATGTATTAGCAACAGCCATTTTACATACTTGTGACATATAAATCCTCCCTAAATATTATTTATCATTAATAATAGCAACACCTGGAAGTTCTTTACCTTCTAAATATTCTAAAGAAGCTCCTCCACCTGTTGAGATATGTGTGAATTTATGTTCATATCCTAATTTAATAGCAGCAGATGCTGAATCTCCACCACCAATGATAGTTGTAGCATCTTTTAATTCAGAAATAACTTTGCAAATTTCATTTGTTCCTTTCGCAAATTTATCTACTTCAAATACACCAGCTGGTCCATTCCATACAACAGTTTTAGCTCCAGCAAGTTCTTTTTTGAATAAAGCAATTGTAGCTGGTCCTGCATCTAGTCCCATATAATCTTTAGGAAGTTTATCAGATGCAAATACTTTTTCTTTAGCTTTTTCAATAGCACCAAAGAAATCATTAGCAGCATCTTCACTTGAAATATTTACAGCAACAACATCACATGGTAAAACAATTTTACCATTAGCTTTTGCTAACATTTCTTTCGCAAATTCAACAAAATCATTTTCGCATTTAGAAGTTCCAACTTCCCATCCTTTAGCTTTATAGAATGTATAAGCCATAGCTCCACAAATTAAGATTTTATCTGCTTTATTTAATAAATTGTTAATAACAGAAATTTTATCAGAAACTTTTGCTCCACCTAAAATAGCCACAAATGGACGTTCTGGATTATCAACAGCTTCCCCAATGAATTTAATTTCTTTTTCCATTAAGAAACCAGCAACAACATTTTTCATATTAGCAGCAATACCTGCATTAGATGCATGAGCTCTATGAGCAGTACCAAATGCATCATTAACAAATACATCACCTAAAGATGCCCAATATTTACCTAATTCAGGATCATTACCAGATTCTTTTTTACCATCGATATCTTCAAATCTTGTATTTTCAAACATAACAACATCTTTTGGTTTCATTGCTTTAACAGCATCTTCTAATTCTTTACCACGTGTTACAGGAACAAACTTTACAGGTTGACCTAATTTTTCTTGTAAACGTAAAGCTACAGGAGCAAGACTATTTTTAGCTTTGTCAGCTTCTGTTTTAACTCTTCCTAAATGAGAAAATAATACAACTTTCGCATTTTGTTCTAATGCATATTTAATAGTTGGTATTGCTTGAGCAATTCTATTATCATCAGTAATAACTCCATCTTTCATTGGTACATTAAAATCAACACGGATCAAAACAGTTTTTTGATTCAAATTAACATCTCTAATTGTCTTTTTCATCATTTTCCTCCTTGTATTATATGATTTTTATTTTTTAAGAAAAGAGTTGAAATTCAACTCTTTTTATAAATCTTTTATGCCAACAAATTAATTACGAACAATTCTTAATTCTGTTTCAGGATCAAAGAAATGACATTTGTTCATATCGAATGCAAGTTCAATTTCATCACGTGGATGAATATCAACTCTAGCATTAACTTTTGCTGTTAAAGGTTGAGTATTCATTGTTAGATAAATTAATGTTTCAGCACCTAATAATTCAGAAACTTCAACTTTTAATTTTACTTTTGCTTCAGGATAAGTACTAGTAACAACATTTTCATCATGAATATCTTCAGGACGAATACCTAAAATAATATCTTTGTCAATATAATGTTGATCTTCTAAAATCTTAAATTTACCAGCTGGTATTTTTAATTTAGTTTCACCAACTTTATGATCTCCACATACAAAATAACCATCTTCAGTTACTTTACCATCAACGAAGTTCATTGGAGGTGTTCCAATAAATCCACCAACAAATTTATTATTAGGGTTATCATAAATATCTTTTGGTGCTCCTACTTGTTGAATATAACCATCTTTCATAACAACAATTCTTGATGCCATTGTCATAGCTTCAATTTGGTCATGTGTTACATAAATAGTAGTAATACCTAATCTTTCGGTAATCTTAATAATTTCTGTTCTCATTTGTACACGAAGTTTAGCATCCAAGTTAGATAATGGTTCGTCCATTAAGAATACTTTTGCATCACGTACAATAGCACGACCTAAAGCAACACGTTGTCTTTGTCCACCTGACAAAGCTTTAGGACGACGTTTTAATAAAGCTTTTAATCCTAAAATTTCAGCTGCTTCTTGTACTCTACGATCAATTTCATCACGACCAAATTTACGAAGTTTTAAACCAAATGCCATGTTATCATATACAGTCATATGTGGATATAGAGCATAGCTTTGGAAAACCATCGCAATATTTCTATCTTTTGGTGCAACATCATTCATTACTTCATCATCAATTCTTAATTCACCAGAAGTAATGTCTTCTAGACCAGCAATCATTCTTAATGTAGTACTTTTTCCACATCCAGATGGTCCTACAAAAACGATGAATTCACGGTCTTTCACATTTAAATTAAAATCAACAACGGCATGAACATTACCATCATAAACTTTGTTAATGTTCTTAAGTGTTACTGTTGCCATAAATTTCCTCCTACGTTTTAAATTTATACATTAATTATACATGATATTAAGAAAAAATTCAATGTGCACATTGCACAAATTAAAATTTGAAAAATTAATTTTAGTTTTCTTTAAGTTTATATTTGCAATATGAAAGCATTTTTTCATTTTATTTATTATCATTTTATGTTAATATTTATTAGGGATGAAAAAAATGTATAGAATAATATTTTTTGATGTCGATTCAACTTTATATTCACATAAAACAAAATCTGTTCCGAAAAGTGCTATTGAAGCCATTGAAAAAGCACGTAAAAATGGCTATAAAATTGCATTAGCAACAGGAAGAAGCAAAGAATTAACAGCCCAACTTGGGATATTTGATGTCATTCATTTTGATTATTTTGTTACTATTAATGGAACATTAATATTAGATGACAAAGATAATATTTTATATCACAAACCTTGTGATAAAGAATCAATTCAAAAAGTAATTAATATCGTAAATGAAAATAATTTAAATATGGTATTTATTAATCAAAATACTTATTATTTACTAAAACCTGAAGATCATCGTTGTCATTTAGGTTATGATCCTTTACATATCGTAATCCCTAAAGTAATTCCATATCAAAATGAAGATATATATCAACTTAATTTATTTTGTGAAGACGAATATTTTCCTTTATTCTATAATGCAACAAAAGATAAATTAAGTTATTCTAGATTAGATGATTATGGATATGATGTATATAGTATTGGTGAAACAAAAGCAACAGGAATAAAACATTTAATTGATATTTTAAATATCCAGCAAAAAGAAACAATGGCAATTGGTGATGGTCATAATGATGAAGAAATGATTAGATTTGTTGGAATGGGAATTGCTATGGGAAATGCGATACCAAAAATAAAGAAAGCTGCAAAATATATTACTGATGATATTGATAATGATGGTGTTGCGAAAGCTTTGAAGCATTTTAATATAATATAATTAAATATCTTATCTAGTCTTATAATATTATATGTTATATATTATATGTTATATATTATATATAATAATATAATATAAGAAAAGAGAAGATTTTTATTTTGCTTTTTTTATAAAATATGGTAAAATAATATTAAGGAGGGTTTTTAATATGGAAAGAGAATTTTTATATGAATTACTTTCAACACCAAGTGTTTCAGGAAATGAAATAGAAATTCAAAAGAAAGTAATTAAAAAAATGAAACCATTTGTTGATGAAATAATAACAGACCACGTAGGTAATGTTATTAGTATAATTAATCCCCAATCAAAAATCAAAATATTATTAGATGCCCACATTGATGAAATAGGATTAACAATAACTAATGTGAAAGAAGATGGCAGATGTAAATTAGATGAAATTGGCTCAATTCGTCCATCATTATATTTAGGGCAACAAGTTCAAGTAATAACTAAAAATGGCATTGTTCCAGGAGTAATTGCTCAATATAGACCAATTCAAAAAGATAAAATTGATGCAAGTGAATTAGAATTGGATTTAGGAACATTTTCTAAAGAAGAAACATTAAAGAAAGTAGAAATTGGTGATTACGTTATCCATAATAGTACATATTTAAAATTAAGTGATAGTATTCTTGCTGGACGAGCATTAGACGATAAAATAGGCGTATATGCTATTTTAAATGCCTTAGAAATGGCAAAAAAATTAAATGTTACCCAAGGAGTATATGCCAGTAGTACAGTTGGTGAAGAAACAACTGCCAATGGTGCAAGTGCTTTAGGTTCATTAATTGAACCAACTTGTGCAATTGTAGTTGATGTAACAACAGATACATCAAGTTTGCCAAGTCTAAACAATCATGATGAAATATATTTAGGCAAAGGTCCAACATTAAGTGTTGGTACAATTATGAATAAGAAACTTGTGGAAATTGTAAAGAAAGTGGCAAAAGAACAAAACATCCCATTACAAATATCAACAACAACATATCGCACATGGACAAATGCTGATAAAATTCATTATACAGGTAAAGGTATACCAACAATCTTACTAAACATTCCCGAACGTTACATGCATTCTTGTGCCGAAATTGTTAGTATGGAAGACGTTGATAACTTAAGTAAACTAATTGCTTATACAATTAAAGAAATAACATTGAATACTGAATTTGATGTTTTAAAATAAAAATATGAAGAAGAGAATTTAAGCATTCTCTTCTTCTTTTTTATTCATCAATTCATTTAAATAATTTTTTACTTCGGTTTTCCCACTCCCACAAAGTTCGGTTTGCTTTTCTTCATTATTAAAATAAATTATTGATGGTGTCCCCGCAATACATAATTCATCAATTGATTTTACCCCTGTTACCCAAAATTTTTCATTGATACCTTCGCCGTTTTCATGACCACGACGAACAATATTATTTTCATCTTTTTCGATATCACATCTAAAAAATAATATATCATTATCTAATGAATATTTTCCATATTTAATAACAGTTGATTTAATCTTCTCACAATTAGGACATGAATCACGATAAAAATATATATATCCATCATTTTCTAATTGAAATATTTCTTCAACAGTTATTTCTTTTATATCACTAAAAGAAAATGATTTACAACTAGATAAACAACATATATTAATTATTAATATTAAAATAAATATTAATAAGAAACAAATCTTTTTCTTCATATATCTAATCCTTCTTTAATAATATATACATTGCAACAGCATCATGGAAATTTTGCATATTTAATCCCATTTCTTGTTCAATAATATCTAATTTATAATTAATTGTATTACGATGCATATAAACTATAGATGCTGTTTTACTAACATTTAAATTAGAATCAAACATCCCCATAATTATTTCTTTTAATTTGGGATCATCAATCATTGGATGTAAAACTATTTCTTTTAATATATTAAAATCTTTTTCGTTTTCTAATGTATCTAAAATTAATGAACGAAGATTAGTAAATTGTTTATTTTTATTAAAACTATGATTGATATATATTTGTATAATCTTATATACATCATTTATCCTATTTAAAACCATTTTAAATCCATGAAACATTTTCAAACAAATGCCAAAATCTTCAGTTAAAGTAGGCAAAACATCCTCAACAGATGCCCCATCAAAATAATGATAATAAATGATTGTTAAAGAATTATATGTTTCAATATATATATCCCCTAAACATTCTTCAAAAATTTCAATTATTTTATCATATTGTTCTTTAGATACTATTGATAAATCAATAATATAAAAAGAAAAATATTTTTGTTTTTGAATAAAAGCTTTCAAAGACATTGTAATCACTCCTTAAATAATATTAATAAATATTATTAACCAAATATATTTTACAATCATATTATATCACAGAATAAAAAAATATAAAAGATTAGGAGAAAAAAATGAAACGAATTTCTTTAAACAAACTTAAAAAAATAAATAATCCAATCATGATTGACATACGAAATGTTAATGAATATAATCATTTTCATATAGATAATATTATTTTTATTCCAAATGAAGAATTATTAAAAAATCCTTCACAATACTTAAATAAAATAAATAATTATTATTTATTTTGTGAAGCAGGTATTACAAGTTTAAAGACATGTAAAATATTAAGAAAACAAGGATATAAAGTATATTCAGTAAAAAAAGGATATAAATCATTATCGAGATAAAACCATCTTTAAAGCAATAATACTCATATCATCAGAATGAATATTTTGATATCTAACATAATTTAAAATTTCATATGTAATCTTTTGCGGATCCATCATTCTAATACTACGAATATACTCTTCTAATTCTAATTCATTTTTACTATTCTCAAATACCCCATCAGAAGCCATAATTATTAAATCATTTTCTCTTAATTTTATTTTTTTAGAAATAATCATTTCATTTAAACCAAATGGTAATTGGTCATTTTCAATTCTTTCACAACTTCCATCATCATGCATTATGAATGTTGTTGTTGCACCAGCTTTATATATAAAAGCATCTCCATTTATGCAATCAATTTCTAAAAAATCAAGAGTTGAATATCTTTGATCTTCATCTTGCAAATAATAAAAAGTATTTAATATTTGTAAAGATGTATCAGTAGACATATTAGTTTGCATAATATGATCAATCATTCTAATAGTTCTTGAACTTTCAATACTCGCTTCAACACCTTTACCCATGCCATCAGATATAATAGCTAACATTTTATTTTGTCTTACTTCTTTTACTAAATAATTATCACCACATACTTGATTCCCAGGTTGAGCAATAGAGCCATATCCATATCTAATATCATAATTACGTTTAGGAACAATTACAATATTAACAATATTCTTATTTTGCTTTTCAATTATAAACATGGGCATAATCATAAATATATCATAAAACATCATTTCTAAACATTCTTTTTCTTTACTAAATTCAATATGATGTATTTTGATATTTATTTTAAAATCATTTAAAAAAATATTTTCAATTTCTAATGAAGATATTTTATATCCATATTGAATTAATTTTTTTTTAAATTCTATTAATTTATTAAAATCTAATTGTTCATTATTTAAATAATTTTGACTATATTGTTTTAAAGTATTAGCTAAGTTTTTAGTAATGAGCGCAAATGATGAATCATTATCAATATTATTTTCTGAAATATTATATAGATTGTTTAATTTTTCAATTCTTTCTTTCTCAACACATTCATCAAAGAAATAATTATGGCGAAATAAATTTTGAAAATAAAAATATATTTTTCCTTTATTTCTTTTAAAACATTCTTCTTGCTTAGAACATTTAAAACAAACTTCTTGAATAACATATTGAATATTTTGTTTAATTATATTATCATTAGGAACAAATGTTTCATTTCTTATTATATCTAAAAAAGAAGCAAATGATAAAACATCATTATTAATTAATTGAAATGTTTGTTTATACATTTCATTAATATTTGTTCCTTCTTTAAAATCTATAATAATAAAAGGTCTAATAAATTCAAATAAAACAATTGTACTTAATATAATTAATAAGAAAGATTTAGAAAAATAAATAGGATAAATGAAATGCATAATACCAATCATTGATAAACTAACTAACCAACTATATTTTTTAGATAATGAATAAATAATACTAACTAAAGGAAAAATAAAACTATATAAAGATATATCATAATATAAATAACATATAATCAAACTAAAAATAAAACTTATCAATTCTTTTCTAGTACTTGATAAATACATTACAAGAAATATCCCTAGATAAAAACCAATAGGTTCAACAATTATAATATTAATATTATTATAAATATAAATATTTTTAGTATATAAACATATGATAATACTAATTACCAAAGTAATTAAGTCAATATAATTAAAAATACCATTAAAATATTTATTTGTTTTACATTTGTTTTTTTCACATATAACAAATAAAAACAAAATTAATAATAAAGTAAGAGAAGAAATAAAAAAATATAATAAATCAAAAGATAATATATAAACAAAATAAGTAATAACATGACATATCCATGCATATAATATAGTGATTATTTCTTTATGAAAAAATGATGGTAATAATGAATATATAAATAAGAATATATTATATATACTATAAGAAACAAAGAATGGAAAACGAAAAAGAAACATACTTATTAAAGATATAAAAAATAAAAGATAAAAATGATAACGATTTTTAAAAACAAAAAATATACTAATAGCAATATAAAAACAAAATCCCAATTCTTTTGTTACACTAAATAAACCAAAAAAAGCAATAACTAACAAATATACCAAACTATTCATTTTAATAACTCCTATTTTTTATTTATTAGTATATTAAAAAATAAGAGAAAAAAATAGCAAAAAGGGAATCACAAAGATTCCTTATTTTTCTTTTATTCTCCACCTTCTTCAGCCAAAAAATCTTTTTCTGCTTTTTCTGCTTGTTCTCTTGACTTACGGAATAAACGAATAATTTTTTGTGGGAAGAATGCTAAAACTTCTTTAAATAATAATGGTAACATCTTAACAGATTCTTTAATAGATTTACGTCTTATTTCTGATTTAGATGGTTTTGTTTCAGAAAATAAATATCTTCTAGTTACAATACCAATACGAAGCGTAAGTAAACCATTACTCAACCCATTTAATAAACTATTAGCAATTGGTTTAACTAAAGGTATTTCCGCAATATAATTAGCTGTTGATGTAGGAAACAAATCAGTGAAATTTAATCCTTCTAAACTTTCTGCGATTAAAGCTGTTCCTAAAACATTAACACTTAATTTACCTAATCGAGCATAAGATGGTCTAAATCCTGCTCTTTGAACTATTTCTTTAATCATTTTTAAATTAACACTTAAAACAGTCATCATGTCTAATTTACCATTTTGGGAAATAGCAGTTGATATAAATACTGTTTTCGCATTTGATAATATAATTTTATTAATAGCTTTTTTAATTGATGAATCAAAAACTTTACTTAATGCTAATCTTAAATCTTCTTTTTTATCCATGCCATCTTCTAATAATTGTAAATCTTCTTCTTTTAAATCATTATTGCGAATAATGTTTTTCGCAACTTTTTGATATACACGATAACTTTTTTTATTTTGTTCATCAACAACTGTTACAATAGAAAAAGTTGGTGAAAACAAAATAATACGTAAAGGATTAAGAATTAAAAAATAAAATAAAATAATAGATAATGCATAAAATCCCCATTCTAAATATTTAGAAATATTTCTTAATTTTTCGCCAACATCCAATACATTACTAATAATTATTAACAACATAATTATTAAACATCCAATACCAATACAAATCCAAAAAATATTTCTTCTTTGTTTCCTTTTTTCTTTTTTAGTTTTGGCTGGTTTTACATTATTAGATACAGTTTGTAATGAATTTTCTTTTTGTACTGCTGGTAATGTAGTTTCATTTTTTTTACTTTTCATTGTTGTAGTCCTTTCTATATTGTGATTGATGCCGAATAAAGTTTTGCGTAATATCCATTTCTTTGTAATAATTCGTTATGAGTACCTCTTTCAATAATTCCTTCTTTTCCAAGAACAATAATTTCATCAGCATTTTTTACTGTTGATAAACGATGAGCAATAGTAATTGTTGTTTTATTAATCGATAGCTCATCTAAAGATTCTTGGATATATGTTTCTGTAATATTATCTAAAGAAGATGTCGCTTCATCTAATATTAAAATAGTTGGATTTTTTAAAAATAATCGGGCAATAGCAATTCTTTGTTTTTGACCGCCTGATAATTTAATACCTCTTTCACCTACTATTGTATCATATTTTTCTGGTTGTGTCATAATAAAATCATGAATTCTTGCTTTTTTTGCTGCTAAATAAACTTCTTCATCACTTGCCTTAGGATTACCATATAAAATATTTTCTTTAATTGTTCCATAAAATATAAAAACATCTTGTTCCACATGACCAATTGCTTTTCGTAAATCTTCTAAAGCATATTCTTTAATATTGATTCCATCAATATATATTCCCCCTGATGTAACATCATAGAAACGTGGTACTAATTTAGAAATTGTTGATTTACCTACACCAGTTTCCCCAACAAGAGCTATTTTCTTTCCTTTAGGAATAAATAAATTAAAATGATTTAATATATGTGTTCCTTCATTTTGTTCATATTGAAAACATACATCTTTAAATTCAATTTCTCCTAAAAAATTATCTTTATGAATGGGATTTTCTTGATTAATAATTTGAGGTTCTTCTTGCATAATTTGGTAAAACTTTTCAATACCTGATAATCCTTGTTCAATTTGTTCAATAGAATTAACTAAACGATTAAGTGGCTTAATTAGAAAATTAATATATAAGAAATAAGTTGTTAAATCGACTAAGTCAATTTCTTTTTTAGCATAAAAATAACATCCAGCAATTAATACAGCAAGGTTGGTTAAATTAAGAAAGAAGTCATTACCAGAAGAAAATAAACCAATTGCTTTAAATGTTTCAGAACGAGCTTTTTTAAATTGTTCATTGTATACTTCAAACTTTTCCATTTCTAATTCTTCATTATGAAAAGCTTTAGTTAATCTAATACCACTTAAACTACTTTCAACTTTTGCATTTAATTCTCCTTGAGCTTGTCTAGCATGATTAAATCCTCTGCGCATTGATAATCTTCTTGTAATAGAATACCAAACTAATATTAACAAGCAAACAAAAGCAATAAGAGTTAATTTCCAATTTAATAACATTAAAATAATAAAACTACCAATAAACATTAAAGATGATATAAATAAATCTTCAGGAGCATGATGACTCATTTCTGATACATCATGTAAATGAGTTGTTAAACTAGTCATTAATTCTCCTGTTTTCTTATCATCAAAATAAGGATAATCCATATATTCTAATTTTTTATATAAATCACTACGCATATCACTTTCTAATCTTATTCCCATGACATGTCCATAATAGCCAATAAAATAATTTAATAAAAATTTAAGAGAAAATAATCCTAATAAAATAGATCCTAAAATAAGAACCATTTTCATATTATCGGTATATTGTTTTAATGCTAAATTAGTTATCATCGGAAAAACCAAATCAATCCCTGAAACAATAAATGCAAAAAACATATCAATAAAAAATAGTTTTTTATGTGGTTTGTAATACTGAATAAATTTTTTAATCATTTTCTTCTCCTTACATTTAATCTATTATATTTTATATTGTGTTATATTTTTTATCTTCTATAATATATTATACTAAACAATTAAAAAAAGAACAAGAAAAAGATTTTTTCAACTTCAATTATTTAAAAAAGCTCATAACATATGAACATTTGTTCATACTATATGAGCTTATAGATCTTCTTGTTTTTCATATAATCTTTTTTGTGTTAAAAACATTTCTGCGTAATCTCTATTTTGCTTCATTAATTCTTGATGTGTGCCTTCTTCAGTAATTTGCCCTTCTTTCATTAAATATATTTTATCAGCATCAACAACTGTTGATAAACGATGAGCAATAATAATAATTGTTTTATCATTACTACTAGACATAACAAGCTTATTAATTCTTTCTTCCGCAAGTGGATCTAATGATGCAGTTGGTTCATCTAATATATAGATAGACGCATTACTTGCAAATACTCTAGCTATAGCTAATCTTTGTCTTTCACCACCACTAAAAGAAGCCCCATTCATATCAAATTCTCTTGTAACTTGAGTATAAATACCTTGAGGAAATGATAATATTTTTTCTTTTAAACCAACTTTATCTAAAGCATCTAATACTCTATCTTCATCTTCTTTAGATAAAACTCTTCTCATTAAAACATTTTCTGCGATTGTTAAAGCATAAATTTGAAAGTTTTGGAAAACAATTGAAAATTGTTTACGAATACTACGTTCATTATAATTATTATAAGACATATCATTCATCAAAATATCGCCACTTTGTAATTTATAAAAACGTAATAATAATTTCATTAATGTTGTTTTACCACTACCATTATGACCAACTATAGCAATTTTTTCACCTTTATGAATTGTCATTGACAAATGATTTAAATTATTTACTTTACTTTCCGGATAAGAAAAAACAATATCATTTAAAACTAATTCATTAAATTCATTTACATCTTCACCAACATTTTTTTCAACTTCAGGTTGATAATCAATTACCCAAATAAAATCATCAACATAACGAGCTTGTTGCAACATACCTGTAAAATAATCAACTAATAAAGCAAAGTGATTTTGAAAACGAATTGTTGCGGCAACCATTCCGCCAAAGGAATTAACTAAAATCTTTTCTTTAACTAATTGATATCCTAAATATATATAACTCCCTGCTTGACTAATTATGTTTCTTGAAAATAGATATATACTTTGAGGTAAAACTAATTTTTTATACATATGATTATATTTCTTTTCTAAGCAATCAACAGCATCATCATATTTATTAATTAATAATGAACTAATAGGTGTAGTTTTAATTTCTCCAGCATATTTTTGTTGATAAAAGGTACGATTTACATATCTTTGATATCTTCTTTCTTCTTCTGTTGTTAAAAAGAGTTGATGCCATAATTTATTATTACGAGCAATCATAAATGTATTAATAATAGAAGATAAAACAATTAACAAAATTAACCATGGATCTAATACAATAATATATGTACCAATTGCTAATACACTAACGACATTGATAATGAAATTTAAGAAGATATTATAAATTCTAAATCCAGTCCAAATACTTTCATTCAAAGCTCGTGAAAAACGATCATAAAATGTTGGATCATCATAAGCTGACATATCAATATTTTTTACTTTAGAAAATAAGAAATATTGCATTTTCTTTTCATATATTGCTCGATATCTAGGAACAACATATCCATTATATAAAGTAATAAATAATAAACAAACAAACATTATAATACAATATATTAATAATGATCGAAATAATATTTTAACATCAGCACCTTGGGATATTAAATCTAATGTTTCTGATATAATATGAATACTTGCAATTGAACGAACAACACTAGCAACCATATATAAAATTGCATAAATTAACAATGTTGGGCAAAAACGAAATGTATAACAAAAAGCAATCCAATTCTTTTTAATTAAAGATCTTTTAGTTTCCATATTTTTCACCTAAATACTTACTAGATTGCGATAAAAACATTTTTTTATATATACCATTTTTATCCATCATTTCTTGATGATTACCTTCTTCAATAATTTTTCCTTGTTCAAATAAATATATTTTATCAGCATTTACTGTTGTTGTTAAACGATGTGATATAAAAACAATTGTTCTGTCTTTCCCCAGTTCTAACATATTTTGGTATACTTTTGCTTCCGCAAGCGGATCTAATGCTGATGATGGTTCATCTAAAATAAACAACTCATAATGTTGTGCATATCCTCTAGCAATTGCTAATTTTTGATTTTGTCCTCCTGAGAAAATCATACCATTTTTATCAAATTCTCTTGTTACTTGAGTATTAATACCATTAGGTAAGGCAATGACATTATCATATAACCCAGAAAATTTTAAAGCATCATATACTAATTTAATATCTTCTTCATTTTGTGGAGTTCTAAGTAAAATATTTTCAGCGATTGTCATAGCATATGTTTCGATATTTTGAAATACTGCTCCGACATGTAAACGAATATCTTTAGCTGTTGTTTCTTTATAATCTTGATTATTAATATAAATAGCACCTTGAGATGAATCATATAAACGAAGTAATAATTTTACTAGAGTAGTTTTACCTGCGCCATTAGAACCAACTATGGCAATCTTTTCACCTTTATTAATATTTAAATTGATATCTTCTAAACAATTATTTTTACCATCATACGAAAAAGTCATATGTTCAACTTTTAATGATTTAAATTCACCTGGAACATTATTAAGAATTACTCCTTCAATTTTACCTTTCATCTTCATTAAATCAAAAGGAACTTTACATTCCACAAGAACATCTTGCATTTGCCCAAAGCTTGAAGATATACGATTGATTAAATCAGACAATGTTGTAGCAGCAGTAGCTAATATCGTAAATTCAGGCAAACCTACTCCTTCAATTGTAAGATATGTTAAAATTGCTAAAATACCAGGATATATTAACATCATTAAGACTTCACCAATAAAATTTAATATTGCTACTCTTAAACGATATTTATCAATTATTTGAATCATTTTATCATGGGCTATATTATTATTTTCTAATAATATTTCTTCAATATTAGATGTTTTTAAATCAGCAATATCATCTTTTAAAGTAAAAGCACGATTACTATACCAAGTATGACGACGATATGGTCGACTTAATGTTTGGTTTTTATGATTTATTTTTCCCATTCTAATCCGAATTAAAAAATAAATTATTCCTAAGAGAATAGCATATATGACAGTTAAATAATGCATTGTAAATAAAATTGCAAAAATACTAAAACTTTGACAAATATTAATGATTAAAGAAAATGTATAATTTGCGGTAGAATAAATATGATTAACTCCTTCTTCTAAAGAACGAGTATATTCATTTAAAAATGTAGGATTTTCATGAAAGTCATAATCTATTGAAGAAAGTTTTTTATAGAAGACGGTTGATAATTTGGCACAAAATTTTCTTTGAACATATCCTTCATAAAAAGTAAACAAATATAATATAAATTCACATATTAAAAATATTGTGAATGCAATAAAAGTCATCATAATAATTGATGACAAATTATCTTTATTTAAAAATCTTTCTACTATTTGCCCACTTACATAAATAGGAATAAGTGGAGTTAAAATAGATATTAATGTTTTAACTATTTGTTCAACTAAATATAATGGATAATATTGAATTAATATTTTACACGATTTAAAACTGTTCTTCATAAAATGTTCCTTTTGATTAAACTTAATAATATTTTACCAAAATTTATTTTGTTTTTCAATAGGCTTTCAAATTTATTGACATTTAATATTTTTAAAAATATATGTGATAATTAATATTTATATTACTTTACAAAATTTGAGTCTAATAAAAAATCAATAATATTTAAAATATAAAAGCCTCGTTCATTAAAATGAGGTATTACTGGATCATATGTTAGAATAATTTTTTTAAAGCCATCATTGATTTTATTTAATGAACTTTGTTCTTGCATAAGTTTACTTTCATCAGTTAATGTATATGCTGATTGAATATAAATTCGTTGATCAAATTTATTACAAACAAAATCGACTTCAAACTGTTTTTTTATAACATTATTATTTTTGTTTCTTTCATTAAAGTTGACAACACCTACATCAACACTAAAGCCACGAATTACAAGTTCATTATAAATTACATTTTCCATTAATTGTGTTATTTCATTTTGTCTAAAATTAATTATGGCATTTCGTAACCCTAAATCTGTGAAATAATATTTATGTGGTGTAGCAATATATTTTTTTCTTTTTATATCATATCTTGTCGCACGGTTAATTAAAAAACTATCGATAAGAAAATTTAGATATTTTTCAATTGTTATTGGTGATATTTTACTTTGTTTAACACTGTCAAAAGTTTTAGAAAGTTTATTGGGTTTTGTTAATCCTCCAATTGATGATGATAAAACATTTAATAATTCTTTTAAATCGGAATCATTTTTAATTTTATTCCTATTTACAATATCTTTAATATATGTTTCTTCAAATAAATTTTCTAGATATAATTTTTTTTGCTCATGAGTATTCATGTTAATGATTTGAGGCAATCCTCCATACGTAATATATTGCGAAAAAGAATTAAACTTATCGCCACCAAGAGTATTATAAAATTCTGAAAATGAAAGAGGATAAACATGAATTTGATCTCCTCTTCCTCTAAATTCGGTAATAATATCTTTAGATAAAAACTTAGCATTACTACCAGTTACATATGTATCAGCATTTGCTATATGTAAAAAACTATTTAAAACATCTTCAAATTCATCAACAAATTGCACTTCATCTAAAAGAATATAATACATATCGTTATCTTTAATATATTCATGAACATAATCACATAAATAATCAGGGTCACGATAGATTTTGTTTTGTCTATCATCAAGAGCTATTTTTATTATATGATCATCTTTAACACCAGATTCAATTAAATGATTATAAAATAAATTGAATAATAAATATGATTTACCACAACCATGGATACCTGTGATAACTTTTATCATTCCATTATGTTTTCTATCAATTATTTTTTTTAAATATAAATCTCTTTTAATTTCCATTTTATCCTCCACTAAAAATTTTTGCAACATTTTGCAATTTTTTATAGTATACATTATTTTAAAATCTTTTTAAAGAACTACAATATATTCTACTAAAAATTTTTGCAACATTTTGCATTTTTTTATATTTAAAAAAGGCATGTATTTAATTATACAGCCTTTATTGTTCTATTTTCTTTTTTACTTTTCTTTGTAACTCTACTCTTGGAATGATTATTTGTCTACCACATCCACAACATTCCAATTTATAATCAACACCTACTTTAATTACTTTCCATTGAAATGAACCACATGGATGAACTTTTTTAAATTGAAGAATATCCCCTAATTGATATATATTAGCATTATTCATGTTTTATATCTTCTTTCTCATCATTGTTTTTCTTAATAATTATATTTGTATTAGGTAATTGAATATTATTTTTTTCAAATATTTCTTTAATTGCTTTCATTATTCCTCTTTCAACAACATAATGTTCTTCAGGATTTGTCTTTGCATTAATTCGTAAAATTATTTTTTCACTACCCATTTCTTCAATACCAACAACATTTGGTCCTTCAATAATTTGCGGGAATAATTCTTTTATTGATGGAAGTTCTTCATCTAATAAAGAAGTTACATGATTAATATCTTCTTTTCTTGATATTTCTACTAAAACACTAGCAACAGAAAAGTTTCTTGAATAATTACTTACTTCTAAAATAGAACCATTCATAAATATTCTAACTTCTCCTTGCCAATTCATTATTTTGGTACTTCTTATACCAATATCAATTACTTTACCTTTAAATCCTTGAATCGAAATTATTTCATCAACATCATAATAATTACCAAACACAATAGTTATACCAGCAATAACATCACCAATGACATTTTTAGCTCCAATACCAAAGACAAATAAAATTAAGCCCATGGCAATTAATGCAACAACAACATTAAATTTCCAAACTGCTAATATAATAAATATAGTAATAATAATAATTGCTGTTTCAATTATTCCTCTTAAGAAATTAGCTAATGAATAAGCTTTTTTACTAACTTTTTTATGAAAACGAAATGAAAAGAAATGAACAAACAAAATAATTATTAAAGATATTAAAAATATAATACCTGATATAATTAATTGTCTTGTATGATTATTGAACCATATTTTAATATTTTCGGAAATTGTTAATAAAGGGAAATGCATTATTCTTTCTCCTTTCGATTATTATCAAGTAATTCTTTTGCTAAATCACGATATTGTTTACTTCCTCGTGAATTATAAGCAAATTCTAATACACTTTTACCATGCATTGGTGCTTCTTGTAAATGACTGGAACGACTAATTATTGTTTGAAATGTTTTATCAGGAAATAATTCTTTTACTTTTTCAACGATTCGATAACCAAAAACATTTCTATTGTCTAATTTAGTTAATAAAACACCTTCAATAATTAAAGATTGTTTTAATGTTTTTTTGATTGTTTGAACTTGATAAATTTTATTTACCATTTGTGTTAAAGCATCATATGCAAAATATTCACATTCCACGGGAATTAAAACAGAATCACTAGCAAATAAAGCATTATCAATTAATATCCCCGATGATGGCGGACAATCTAATAATATAAAATCATAATCCTCTTTAACAGCTTCTAATTTATGAGAAAGAATTTGTTCTTTTTCTTTTGTATCATATAATTTCTCCCCAATGTTTTCTAATTCAATTGATGCAGGAACGATATCCATCATCAATTGTTTTTGTATTGCTTCTTTAATAGTAAGATTGGTTGTTAAAACGAAATAGGAAGTATAATTAATCATTTCTCTTTTTAAACCTAGACCAATTGTTGCATTAGCTTGCGGATCTAAATCAATAACAAGAACTTTTTGATTAAATGAGGATAAAGCAGCCCCCAAATTAATTGTAGTGGTTGTTTTACCTACCCCACCTTTTTGATTAGCAATTGCAATAATCTTTCCCATAATTTTTCCTTTCTTAAAGAGGTTTTTTCTTTATAGCTGCGTAATTTCTTGGATAAATATTTTTTGTTACTTGGTTCTTTTTAATTCGTAAAAGACTATGTATACCATAAGATATATTTTCACTAGCTAAATCATATAAATAAACATTATCAATAACACAATCTAAAGTTTTTAAAGCATTTTGGGCTTGTTCACATTCTTCTTGATAATTAGAACCTTTCATTGCAATAAAATATCCATCTTTTTTTAATAGTGGAATACATAATTCTAATAAAATAGGAAGAGATGCTACTGCCCTTGCACATACGACATCAAAAGATTCTCTTAAATCTTTTTTGTTTTCAGCTCGATCATTAATAATAGTTACATTATCTAATTTTAATTTATGAACTAATTGTTCTAAAAATTGACATCTTTTAAGTGTTGGTTCAATTATTGTTAATGATAAATGAGGATAAATGATTTTTAAAGGAATTCCTGGAAAACCTGCACCACTACCAACATCACATATATTTTTTATATCTTCCATTTTGATTACTTCTTGAATCATAATTGAATCAATAAAATGTTTATAATTAATTTCTTCAATTGATGAAATAGCTGTTAAATTATATTTTTTATTTTCCTCAATTAAAAATGAAGCATAAATGGCAAATTCTTTTTGATGTTCTTTTGGTATTATCATGATTTCCTACTTTCTAAATATACAAGTAAAATAGAAATATCACTTGGATTAACACCACTAATACGTGATGCTTGAGAAATAGTTTGTGGTAAAACCTTTTTTAATTTATCTCTAGCTTCTGAAGCAATATTTTTTATTTCATCATAATTAATATCATCAGGTATTTTACGATTTTCCATTTGTAACATTTTTTGTGCTACTTTGTATTCTTTTAAAATATAACCTTCATATCTTATCTGAATCAACAATTGTTCTTTGGAATCATCATCTAGCAAAGCAAATGCTTGTTTTATTGATGATGATTCTGGATACATTAATTGGTATAATGTTTCTAAATCATTAAAATCTATTTCTGGTCTTTTTAAGAAATCATAACCATTAATCTTTTCATTTAATATTGATTTATTATTTTTACTTAAATAATCATTAATTTCTTGTTTAGGAGTATAATATAAATCTTTTAATATTTTAATTACTTCATTTTTATTTTGTTCTTTTTGTAAGAATGATTGATATCTATCTTCACTAATTAAACCAATTTCATATCCATATTTTAATAATCTTTGTTCACTATTATCATGTCTTAATAATAAACGAAATTCAGCTCTTGATGTTAACATACGATAAGGATCTTTTACACCTTTAGTAATTAAATCATCAATAAGCACTCCTGTATAAGCTTCATTTCTTTTTAATACTAATGGTTCTAAACCCTTTATTTTTTGATTAGCATTTATTCCCGCAATCAACCCTTGACAAGCTGCTTCTTCATATCCACTTGTGCCATTAACTTGACCTGCGAAAAATAAATTAGCAACTTTTTTTGTTTCTAAATTGTTTTTTAATTCCAATGGATCGATAGCATCATATTCTATTGCATATGCATATTTAGTAATAATTGCATGTTCTAATCCTGGAAGTGAATGCACCATTTCTTCTTGAACATCATGAGGCATACTTGTGGAAAAGCCTTGTAAATACATTTCAGGTATTTCTATTCCTTCTGGTTCAATAAATAATTGATGTCTTTCTTTATCTTTAAAACGAACTACTTTATCTTCTATTGATGGACAGTATCGCGGACCAATTCCTGTAACTAATCCTGAATACATACTTGATTTTAAAAGATTTTGTCTAATTATTTCATGTGTTTTAGGAGTTGTGTATGTTAAATAACAAACAACTTGTTTATCAAATGGAATTGGATTTTTAGTTGTGGAACTAAAGCGATAAACATGTTTATCTCCATATTGAATTAACATTTTATCATAATCTATACTATCTTTTTGTATTCTTGGTGGTGTACCTGTTTTTAAACGAATTAAATGAAATCCATGTTCTTTTAAGCTTTCACTTAATTTGGTAGTTGTTGGTTCATGGTCTGGACCTGAGGGAATTGATGTATTACCACACAATACACATGAAGATAAATATGTGCCACTTGCAATAATAACTGCCTTAGTTATAATTTCTTTATCATTAACAATTATACTTTTAACTTGATTATTTTCTGTATTAAGTTTAGTTACATATCCTTCAAGTACTTCTAGATTAGGGGTAGAAAATATGACATTACGCATATATGCTGGATAAGTTATTTTGTCAGCTTGAGCACGTAATGCTCTAACGGCTGGTCCTTTTGAACTATTCAACATTTTTAATTGTAATAATGTAGCATCAATTGCTTTAGCCATTTCTCCCCCTAAGGCATCGATTTCTCGAACAATTATTCCCTTAGCTGGTCCTCCTATTGAAGGATTACATGGCATATTGGCAATTCTTTTTATACTTCCTAAAACCATTAGTGTTTTGCATCCTAATCTTGCCGATGCAAGGGCTGCTTCAACTCCAGCATGACCTCCACCAATGACAACAACATCATACATATTATTTTCACCTTCTATATTCTAGATTATATTGTATCATAAAATTTAAAAAAATTAAAGGCTAATTTTTTATATATAAAATCTTTTTAAATTTAAAATAATAAAAAACGAAAACTAACTTTATATTTTATAAAATTAATTTTCGTTATTATTAAAATGGTGCTGCTAGCCGGAATCGAACCAGCGACCCCTTCCTTACCATGGAAGTGCTCTACCGACTGAGCCATAGCAGCAAAATTATTTATTATATATTATCATAATATTATATATACGTCAAGCCAAAAAAAGAGGATTTTCATCCTCTCTTAAATGGCAATGTGTTTTTTGCACTCCATCCATTATTTAAATAATCTAATATTACTTCATAATTATTTGAATAATTTCCATATAGACATATAAAGTTTTTTGCATTAATTATATATTCTATATCATATGGATTTTCTACTGATATAACAACTGTATCAGGTCTTATTTCTAATACAGTATTAACAAATGTTAGATAATCTTGATATTCGTTTCCCATTCCAATTCTTGATTGATAATGAAGATTTGGGATAGATATAATAATTTGCCCACATGTTTCCACGGATGCAAAAAATTGATTTAGATTAGCTCTATCTGCACGATATACCGAAAATTTTGAATAACCTAAGTCACTAAAATAACTACTGAATGAATCACCAAAAGTTTTATCTACTCTAGGTGCATCTTCATAAGCAAGAGAAACAAAGATTGTTGATTTATTTTTATCAATACCTTTAAAATCTCCTAATACTGTTAAACTTTCTTTCTCAATATTTTTACATATCTCATTATATTGAATTAGATTTGTTTGATTGTTATCTTTTTTACATTCAGTACCATCAATAATACCAGCACGAATTTTCATTAATAATATTCTTGATACTGATTCTTTAATTCTATCCATTGATATAGTACCGCTTTGAACAGCATAAACTAAACTATCAAAAGCTGATAAGATAAATCTATTTAAATAAGATCCCCAATTTCTAAATTGGAATGTTACCCCAATCATATCAACACCTGCTAAGATAGCATCAATAACTAGTTGTTCAAAATTATACTCATAATTAATTCCTAAAATTTGGAAAGAATTTGGATCTAAACAAATAACATCATCATATCTTGCTGTATCACGAATATAATCTTGAATAAATTCTGATGAAGTAATTAATGGATGCCCATCATTGTCATAAGCTCTACCTATATATAATATTGGTGAATTTAATAAAACATTAGAACGTATTTGTTTATCACAAAAATCAAAATCAAACATTGGGAATATAGAGGAATCATTATCTAATGATGAAGAAAATATTAATCCTTCATCAACAAATCCTTGATTAAGTGCTGATGCATATAAAGCATTATCATCTAAATCACCAAATGTATTAATTGAATCCCATCCTGACCCTATTAGATAAGGAGAAATAACTCCATTAACACCATATCCCTTTAATTCTTTTCCTAAAAGAGAAGAATATTGATAAACAAGATTAGTATTTTTAGTTGCTGCTAATGACATATTAGAACAAAATGCAATTGGTAATGTTGAATTAAAATAATTTTGATCATATGCACAATATGCTCCAATACCAGTTTTATTTAAAATGAAGTCATGTATATTTTTACTACCTTCAAAAATTAAATTTTCATCTGATGAAGCACTACTGCTTAAAACAAAATTACCAATTGGATAATTAGTTAAATATTCATCTAAATTAGTTGTTGTGCTCATACCAGCTTCATTTCTTCCTCCTGGTATTATAGGAAGACCAGTTGATGCATTAACTGAATCACATGTATATTTCATAAGAAACATTTGACCAATCATTTGATTTAAACTCATTGATGCTAATTTTTCATCAATTATTAATTGCTCTTCTGGTGTAGCTGAGTCTAATCTTTTGAAATATGTTTTAACAGTAATTTCAATTGTTTCAGATATTGTTGGATTATCGATACTTTGAATAGATAATATTGCACTACCTTCTTTTAAGGCCAATATAGTACTACCATTTACTTTTATGATATCTTCATTTTGAGATTTTACTTCCACATTTTCAATATTAAACTTTAAAACTTGAGTTTCATTTACAACCATATTAGATTTATATTCTATTTCTAAACTCAATGGTTCTGCTAGTACTTCCACAGTAAACCCACGGGTAAAATTGTCACATGTTACTAATATTTGGGTAGTTCCTACGCCTATAGCTATTGCTGTACCATTATCGATAAATAAAACATCTTCATCTGTACTAACCCATGTTAATTCATTTGTTGCTTCTATTGGCACAACAGTAGCAATGAAATTATATTGATCACCTACATACATTAAATGTTTACCTGTAATGATAATATCTTTAATAGTTGGATGAACTACTTCTATTTCTTTGAATGCGAATATAGTGGCATCTTCTTTATCAATTGCTTTTATAATAACTTTCCCATAATTAAGAGCTTGTAATAACCCATTTTCTATTGTTGCTATATTGGGATTACTTACTGTCCATAAATAATTGTCAATTGATTCATCTTTCTTTCCATTCTTTTCTATTTCTAATTGAATAGTTTCATTAATAGAAATATTATCTAAAGATACTATTTGAATTGTTTTATTTCCTTCAATATATTTTTGACAGCCAATAAGACATAGAGTCATAAAAAACATCAAAAAACAAAAAGTAATTTTTTTCATATATCCTCCTAATGTATTTCACATTTTATCCTAATATGATTTATCTAGACATATTATACCAAAGATATATTAAATATACAATAAAATACAAAAATATATATTATTATTTCATGATAATACTGTTAATTCAATTCTAACTTTATAATTAGCATTATATTTATATGTTCCGTTAATAATTACCATTCCTTTATTTTTACCAGTAATAGTACCATATGCACTAACTGTTGCAATATTAATATCATTTGATGACCAATTAAAATCTTGGATACTAGCACTAGGACTATTATTACCTAAACATATTAACCTTGTATAACCTTGATGAATTGTAACAACAGGAGATACGCCAACTTCAATAGCATTTCCTCTACCTGAAGTTACTTCAGTACCACTTATTACACCACCAATTCTTACATCCATTCCATATTTTAAATATACTTCTTCATTTATAATTGATGGAACAACATCAAGAGCAATTTCTCCAACAATTGTTTCATCTTTATAATAAGTAGCCGTAATTATAACTCGACCAGGTTTAATAGCTGTAACAGTTCCATATTCACTTACAATGGCAATATTTTCATTTGATGTATTCCATTCATAATTTAATCTACTTGATTTATCAGGGGCATCATCACCTAAATAACATATTCTTGTTAAACCAACAGTGATAACTTTTCCTTTATATTCGCCTTTATTAATTGTTACTTCCGTTCCTACTGATACATTTGAATTGATATCAGTAATAATTTCAAATGTATGAGAAATATATTTTTTAAAACTAACCAAAATAGAACCTTCATTTATTCCATTTACATACCCAAAATATAATTTTTCATTTTTTTCTAGAGGTATTGTAAATTTTTTATTTTGTTCAAGATAAGAAATATTAGTACGAATAATAGGTGTTACATCATCATTTGTTTGTTTTAAAATATAAAAATTTATTCCACTATTAGAATACCCTTTGTAATTTATTTCAAAATCATATTGTCCACTTTTATCAATATTAAATTCTTTAAAAACATCACCATAAGTAATTTTTTCTTCACTTGAATAATTTTCATTTTTATAAAATATAACTGGTAAAAATGAATTAATACTTAAAGACAATGTATCAATTGTATAATCATTGAATACTAATTGAATTTGATATGTTTTTCCTTTTTCAGCTTTAAACACCATTATATTTCCATGTTCTCTGCTAATAGCATAGTCATTATACATAGCAAATTTTTGAATAACTTGTCCATTATTTAATATTTCAATTGCGCCATCTAAATATGCGTAATCATATTGTGATGTTGCTTCTAATTCAATATAATAAAAGCCATTAACATTAGCATAAAATTCATATGTTTTTCTGCCATTATGTAAATGAGTTAAAACATCTTTATTGCTATCAATATCAATTTTTTCATCTTGATATATGTTCGATTCAACAAATAACGATATTTCTTTATTATTGCCATTGGAAATAACTTCAAGATAAAATTTATCATTATATAATCCTATTTTAAGTAATCTATCTTTCCCGTTATTTGATTCTAAATTACTACCTGTTGTTACTTCTTTCATATTAGCATCATAAATTTTAAGTGATGTACCATAGTCAGATAATGTTCTAATATTGTAATATCCTTTGCATTGTACACATATTTCTACGAACATTGACTTAATACCTTGGAAATTTAAAACAAATGGTGAATCTATATTATTTGTTTCACAATTAATTTTCATAAAATCAGTTATAATTAATATACCTTCAATCCCAACAACACCATTAATTCCATCAATACCATCTTTTCCAATAGTTCCAGCATTGCCACCTTGTCCACCATTGCCACCTTGTCCACCATTTCCTGGTGTGCCATCTTGACCAATAATACCTAAATTTAAATTAGAATTAACAGCATATGCTCCAATACCTGAATTACCACCATTGCCACCATTACCGCCATTGCCACCATTTCCTGGTGTACCAACTCCTGTCAATGGATTAGAGCTAATATCTGATGCACCATTACCACCATTACCGCCATTGCCACCATTACCACCATTACCGCCATTTTCACCATTAGTGCCATTTTTTCCATCACTACCATCGCGGCCTTTTTCTGGATGTATTAATGAACCATCAGGATTTTGATCACTATCTTCACCATCTTCACCATTACTTCCATTATTTCCATTATAACCATTACCACCAATAACCGATATATTATCACCAGTAATAATTAATTTATATGCTTTGATTCCATAAAAGCCATTCCTAGAACTATTAATATCACTTCGAATTCCATTTCCACCTTTTAATGAATTGTTACCTTGACAATTGATATGCAAAACATATTCACCATTACTTGCATCAATACAATGATTCTCATTAGGAGCGTTAAAACGAATATTCTTTAAATTAATTAATAAATTATATGTTCTTTCATTAACAACTATACAAGCATTATATATACTATTTGTTTCACTTATAAATGTTACTTGTTTAACATTGTTTGTAATAACAAATTTTATATCATTATTTATTGCTTTGTTTAAAGTTACTATTGAATATTCATCACTTATTACAATATAACTATTATTTTCACTTACATCATATTTTGTAGCTTTCCATTTTGCCACTGCAAGAACATCTTTATAAGAACCAACATCAATGATCTCTGTTTTAATGCCATTAATATACCAACCATCAAATCCATAACCATATTTTGTTGGAACATCTAGTTTAACAATTTCATCTGAATAAAAAACTAATGGATTATTTGTTGAATTTTCTCCTCCATCTAAATCATATTTGATATTATATTGCTTTTTATTAAAAATTGCATATAATACAGTACTTTCATATTTATCCCAAGCATGTAATAATTGACCATTATTATCAGTATATTGTTTATCAAATATACTTGGTCCATCAAACCATCCTATAAAATCATATCCTGCTTTTGTTGGAACAGGAAAATTATAATATTCCCCATAACTAACATTATAGGAATTAAAATTTTCATTGTCATAATTTAAATACATCTTATATTTTGCTATTTCAAAAACAGCTGTTAATTCACAATTACTTTCATATATATCAAATATCATATTTTTCTTATATATTTTTCCGTTTTCACTACAATACCAACCTATAAAATCATATCCTGCTTTTTCAGGAATAGGATAATCATTAATAATAGAATAAAACTTCCATGATGTATTATTAAATAATTTTCCATCATCATATAATTCAACACTAACCCATCTTGAAGAAATATTAGTAACATAATTAGTAAAATATGAACTATTTTTGTAATCATTTAAATAAAGATCAGGAACATAAATTGTTAATGTGTCATTTCTTAAAAAAGTGTTATGTCTAATTGTTATTGGTGTAGTATTTAACATAAATACTCTTTTTAAATTAGAACAATAAGTAAATGCATAATTACCAATATCAGAAACACTTGTTGGGATTATTACTTCTTTTAATGATTCGCTAACAAATGCACTATCACAAACGTATGTTACATTATTTGGAATTGTATATCTTTCGTCATTGTTATTTTGATATTTAACTAATGTTTTACCTAAAATAATAATTTCATTATTAGTATACCATTTAGTTGATATAAATGCCCCATCATCTATATAATTAATATTATTTCCACCACTAACATTCACCAGATTTTCACAATTAGAAAATGCTAATTTTCCAATCTTATCAACATTATTCAAATTAATTGATGTAATATTTTTATTATTTATGAAAGCATAATCAGAAATTGTTTTAACTGTTGCTGGAACTGTGAAATTACCACTAGCATAAGATAGAATTATTGTTGATTGTTCTTTATTATATAATGTATAATTATAACTATAATAATATGGATTATTAACAATACTTATATTAGATATATTTGTTGCTAATAAAGAATTTTCGCCTAATATGGATAAATTAGAAGGTAATTTAAAATTGCCACTTAAATTAAGACAATATGCAAAAGCATTGTCACCTATTTCAGTTACACTATCAGGTATTTCTATATTATTAATATTAATGCAACCATAAAAGGCATTTTTATCTATTTTACTTAATTTTGAATTACTACTAAATGAAATAGTTTTTAAGTTCGAACAATTTTCAAAAGCTGATGTACCAATTATATTAATTGAACTAGGTATAATAATATCAGTTATTGTTTCATCATCATTAAAATTATTGGCAAAAGCATATGGACAAATTTCAACAACCTTTTTTCCATTGATATATTCAGGAATAATTAAAGTACTTGAACTATTTGTCCCTATATAAGATTTAATTCCCACTTCATTACTAGAAATATTTATTACTTCATAATCATCTATTGATTTACCAGTAAATTGAATTTTCTTCATAATGTAATTTATCATTCTTCTATCACGAATTTCTAAATTATGTACAATTGGAACATTATTTTCAGCGAATGCATTAGTATTAGAATTCTCTGGTGTGAAACAAAATTTTTTTCTAACAAATCCTTTATAACCGTCAGTTGATATAATTGCTCCTCCATACAATCCTAATTGTGAATTTAAATCAACAAAACCATCATTGTACCATGACACAAAAGGGAAATGATAATCTAAATTAAGCTCTGAAACCAATATTTCAGCGATATCATCAGCACATGTGGAACTTAAATTTAAATTAGCTAATGCTTCTGTTATTAGTGTTGCAATCAACCTTACAATTATAGGAGTAATTCCTTCAACTATAAACGAAAAATATGAATCTAAAACTAGTTTATTTATTGCTTCAATTAGAGCTTCAATAACTGTAGTAGCAAATTGGGGAGACACAGAACCATCTAAATATTGTTTTAATGCTTTTTGACATTGTTCACTCAAAACCATACTTTTATAAAAATTTAAAGTAGCATAACCACCTAAGGCATATGCTTTTATTTTATCATAACCTAATTTTGTATAATTGTCATTCCATCTGTTTAAATAATTAATATATGTAGATTCTTTTATTATATCTTCTTCACCAGTTGGAGACCCACCAATAGGAAATCCTAATGATACATCAATAGATGCACTTGTTGAGCCACAATATGGTGTTCCTAAACTAAAGATTGATTCGACTAAATCTGGATGATCTAGTGCATATTCAATATTAGTTAATCCTCCTCTACTATGACCAATTAAATTAATTTTAGGCAAGATATTATTATTTAATAATTTGATATCATATACAACTCTACTGATAACATAATTAAATTCACGATACACAATGTAATTTTGTAATTCAACATCATCATTATCCCCATCAAACAATACAACAGAATGTTTAGATATATCTGTTATATGATCAATTTGATATTTGTTATGATTATTTTCTATATCTATATTATTTGATCTAAGCCTAATTTGTTCAGTAATATCAAGTAATATATATTCCCCATTTAAAAATTTAGCAACATAAATATTTGAATTTCCAACATCATATAAACTAGCAATAATTGAATCTTGTGCATAACCTAATCTTAATTTATTAAAAGCATCACTAACATTACTCCACTGCTCAGCACTACCACCTAACCCATGTGTTAAAACTGTCAATAATGGTTTGTCAGTACTTACAATATTTGAATTTCTATCACTTAACGAATTCATTACATATAGTCTATTATTTTCTTGTCCTGGAACTATCTTTGAATTATAATCTACATTGGGATTATAATTATAAGTATTAGTAGCAGAATATAATGCAGCACTATTAATATCATTTATATTGATATCATTTGTCTTTGCATTAACATTTAAATAATTACATATAATAAATGTAATTAATAACACTACGATAAAGCATATTATCTTTTTAAAAACTGATTTCATATATCCTCCTTTGTCCATTTCGCATATAAAGCAGTCTCTTTATATATATAATTTTCTTCTTCATCATAAATCTTTTTAGGAACTATATCATGATCAAAGTTCCATTCATTAATACATTCTTCTTCTTTATACCATCCACCAAATCTATATCCATCTCTTATTGGCATTGGGGGTTTATTTATAATTATATCCCCATCAACATCATCAATAAAATATGTTTTACAATAACCATTATCATAATTATAATAATAACTTACATTTGCTATTTTGCCTTCATGGAATGATATAACCCGAGTTTGACAGTTATTATGCGACAAATCCCTTACTGATCAATAAGTAAGGGATTTTTTTAATATT
>CANQVC010000004.1 GCA_947627195.1 uncultured Bacilli bacterium | reverse complement strand
AAAAGTTCTGTTAATCATTAATCAAAATGATACCATTTAAATATTTGAAATTAGTAAAAATATAATATTGTTTTAGTTAAGTAAAATAATTTTTTTAAAATATTTAGTAATCTTTAGCTATTGATTATTTTTATTTGAAATATAATTTAAATTTTAAATTGACTTTTTTTTAGATAAAATACTTTATTTATTAGCTGTTTTTAATTAAAAAGAGTTATATGTGTTAATAAAATCATTAATTTTAAAACAATTTATGAAATAAATACAATTTCAAATATTATTGAATATATGGTCATATATATTAAAACAATTAAAAAAATATCAAATAGGTGGTATCATTTTGAAAAATGAGAAACTGGTATCATTTTGAAAAAGTATTAACAATATCTAAAAAGTTCTTTACATTAAGCAAAAAATATGATACAATATTAATAAATTAGGAGTGAGAGACCCTCACTCCTTTATCTATGCAATATGAAAGGATGTGACAAATATGAAACACGAATTATCAAATGATGTTTTAAATGACATTAAAAATCTTGCCATTCAAAAAGCTAATGAATTAAATTTAAGAATTGTTTCTGTTGAATGGGTATATGAAGAACCAAACAATGTATTAAGAATAATTGCTGATGAAGATCAGGGATTAACAATTGAATCATCATCTTTATTAAATGAAGCTCTTAGTGATGCATTAGATGAATTAGACCCTATTGAAGATGAATATGTTTTAGAAGTTTCATCAATGGGTTGTGAACGTGAATTAAAAACTAATGAAGATATAATATCTTCAATTAATGAATATGTTCATGTGGATCTTAATAATTATGTTTCAATTAATCAAAAACAAAAATTCAAATCATTGGAAGGTTATTTAGAAGAAGTAAATGACAATAATATTGTTGTTTTAGTAAATTATCGTGGACAAAAGAAACACATCCCTATTCAAAAAGATAATATTCAATTGATTCGATTAGCAATAAAATTTTAGGAGGAAATATGATAAGCAAAACATTTTATGAATCATTAGAAGATATTGCCAAAGAAAGAAGCTTAGATATTGGACAAATTTTAGAAAAAGTTGAAGTTGCTATGTCTGTAGCTTGTAAAAATAGTGATGTTCCTTATAAAGGAACTATTAAGCTAGAAGCAGATCAAGAAAAAAAGAAAATTGAATTTTATAATTATCAATACATTGTTGATGAAGTAGATCCTGAAGGACCAAGAGGGCAAATTACTTTAGAAGAAGCTAAGAAAATTAAAAGTAAACCAAAAGTTGGTCAAGAAATTCGGGAAAAAGTTAATTTAGGTTTATTTAAACGAAAAGCTGCTTCAATGTTTCGTCAAAACTTATTAAATGAATTAAAAGGTTTAGAAAGAGAAGAAGCTTATAATTACTTTATTGACCAAGTAGGAGAAATTGTTACAGGAAGAGTTACTTCAATTAATGATACCTTTATTACTTTCTCAGTTGGTAAAGGTGTTAGTGCTACGATGTCTTTACGTGATGCATTACCAAATGAAACATTTACTGTTGGCGAAGATAAAAAATTATATGTATCCAAAGTTGAAAAAACCACAAAAGGTCCTAAAATATTTATTAATCGCAATAGTAAAGATATTGTTCGTAAATTATTTGAAATTAATATTCCTGAAATTGCTTCAGGATTAATTGAAATAATGGGTATTGCTCGTGAAGCTGGTAGTAGAACAAAAGTTGGTGTAATATCAGTAAATGGAGATATTGATCCAAAAGGAGCTTGTGTTGGTAATTCAGGTATGCGTATTAAAGCTATTAATGAAGCGTTAAATGGGGAAAAGATTGATATTTTTATTTGGAAAGACGATCCAATTAATTTAATCGCGGAAGCTTTATCTCCAGCTAAAGTTGTTAGTGTTATGCCTAATGAAGTAGAAAAAAGAGCAATGGTTATAGTTAATGATGATCAATTTTCTCTTGCTATTGGGAAAAATGGACAAAATGCTAAGCTTGCTGCTTTTGCTACTGGTTGGAGAATTGACATTAAAAAACTTTCTGATGCTTATTTAGAAAAAATAGATTTTAAATATAATGTTAATTGTTAGGTGATGATATGAAAAAAGTACCTATGAGACAATGCTTAGCAACTAATGAATCGTTTCCCAAAAAAGATATGTTTCGTATTGTTAGAACACCTGAAGGAAATGTCTGTGTTGATGACAAAGGAAAAATGAATGGTCATGGTGCCTACATATCTAAATCAAAAGAAGCAATTGCGATTGCGAAAAAGAAAAAAGTTCTAGATAAAAAGCTAGAAGTAACAGTTCCTGATGAAATTTATGAAGTATTATTAAAAAAATTGGAGGAACAATGAAAGAAAAAATATTCCAGTTACTTGGATTAGCCTTTCGTGCTAACAAAATAGTGACAGGAGAAGATAATGTTATTCATGCTTTACAGAAAAAAATTGTTAAAATAGTTTTTATTGCTAGTGATTGCAGTAATAAAACTATTGATACTTTTGAAAAAAAATGTTTTTTCTATAAAATACCATGTAATAAGATGTTTTCAAGTGATGAAATAAGTCGAAGTTTAGGCAAAATAAGGAAAATAATTGCCCTATGTGATGAGGGCTTTTACATGACCTATCAAAAATATATGAGAGGTGAATAAAATGAAGGTAAAAGAGATTGCTGAAATTCTAGAAGTTGATCCCCAAGAAATTATTAAAAAATTAGAGAATGTTTCTGAGGATGTTTTTGAGCTAGAAACAACTGTTCCTGATTTAATTGTCAAAAAGTTAAGCAAAGCATATAAAAGAGACATAAAACCCAAAAAGGCTGTTAAACCTCCTAAAGTTGAAACACAGCTAATTAATCCAAATAAAGAAGAAAAACCAGTAGAGGCGAAAAAACAGGCTAAAACTAAAGAAATAAAACAAGAAACAAAACAACAAGAAGAAAAAAAGCCTGAACAGCCTATAAAAAAGGAAAAAACAAAGAAAGAAGATATTAAACCAGAAAAGAAAGAACCTGAAGTTGAATTAGAATTAACTCGTGTTTATGATGAAAAATATGCTGATTTTGAAGATGAAAAAGAAAACTATGGAAGAATCAAACACGTTAAGAAAAATAAGGGTAAAAATAAAGAAGGTAGAAAGGCAAATATACCTCAAGAAAAAGATGAAACAGCTAAGATTTTGTATTATCGCCCACAAATGACTGTTGCTATGGTTGCTGATGGTTTAAAATTAAGTGTTGGAGACGTTGTTCGTAAGCTTTTAATGCTAGGATATATGGCTAGTGCTAGTGATGTATTAGAAAAAGATGCCATTGAAATTATTGCTGAAGATAATGGCTATGAAGTTAAAGATGAAATTCAAACAGATATTACTAAATTTGAAGAAATGAGCATTGAAGATGATCCTGAAAATCTTGTTGAAAGACCTGCTATTGTCACAATTATGGGACATGTTGATCATGGAAAGACAACTTTATTAGATACAATTCGTAATTCTAAGATTGTTAGTGGTGAAGCAGGAGGTATTACTCAACATATTGGAGCATATCAAGTTGAAAAAAATGGTAAAACTATTACTTTCATTGATACTCCAGGACATGCTGCATTTACCGAAATGAGAGCAAGAGGTGCCAATATTACTGATATTGTTATTTTAGTTGTGGCTGCCGACGATGGTGTTATGCCACAAACTAAAGAAGCAATTGAACATGCTCAAGCAGCTAATGTACCAATTATTGTTGCAATTAACAAAATGGATAAAGTTGGTGCCAATCCTGCACGTATTAAAGAAGAATTAGCTGCATATAATTTAGTTGCTGAAGAATGGGGTGGAAATACTATTTTTGTTGAAATATCTGCTTTACAAGGTAAAGGTGTAGATACATTATTAGAAATGGTATTATTAGTTGCTGAAATGCAAGAATATAAAGCCAATCCTAATCGTTTAGGTATTGGTACAGTTCTTGAAGCTAAACTAGATAAAGGAAGAGGAGCTGTTGCTACATTACTTGTTAAAAATGGTACAATTAAAGTTGGGGATCCAATAGTAGTTGGTAATACTTGGGGTAAAATAAGAGCAATGCAAGATGAATCAAAGAATAATTTGAAATCTGCAGGTCCATCAAAAGCAGTTGAAGTAACTGGATTAGTTGATGTTCCTAATGCTGGAGATCGTTTTATGGTCTTTGAAGATGAAAAAACATCGCGATTAGTTGCTGAACAAAGAATGTTAAGAGCATATAATTTAGATAATCAAAATCGTAAATCTGTATCTCTTGCCTCATTATTTAATGATTTAAATGATTCATCTAAAGAATTAAATTTAATTATTAAAGGTGATGTACAAGGATCTATCGAAGCTCTACGTTCCTCTATTGAAAAAGTAAAAGTTGATGGAGTTAAAATTAATATTGTTCGTAGTGGTGTAGGTGCCATTACAGAAACAGACATTTCTTTAGCTGTAGCATCAAGTTCAATAATTGTGGCATTTAATATTCGTCCAAATGCCAAAATAGTTGATTTAGCAAAAGAAAAAGGTATTGAAGTTAGACAATACAATATTATTTATAAATTACTAGAAGATATTGAAGCAGCAATGAAAGGTATGCTAGATCCTGTATTTGAAGAAAAAATTACTGGTCAAGCTGAAGTTCGTCAAACATACAAAGCATCAAAAGTTGGAACAATTGCTGGATGCTATGTTACTGATGGATATATTGAAAGAAATTGTGGAGTTCGTTTAATTCGTGATAGTATTGTTATTTATACTGGAAAACTTTCTTCTTTAAAACGATTTAAAGATGATGTTAAAGAAGTAAGAAATGGTTTTGAATGTGGACTTACAATTGAAAATTATAATGATGTTAAAGTGGGAGATGTTGTTGAAGCATTTATCATGGAAAAGGTGGAATAATAATGGCTTATAAAAAAGAAAGAATGGAAAAGATTGTTGAAAGAGAATTAAGTTCAATTTTATTTAGTGAAGTAAAAGATGATAGATTAAAGTTTGTTACAATTACTAAAGTTGATTTAACAAATGATCTTTCTATTGCAACAGTTTATTTTACTGTATTAGGTAATGATATTCAAATTGAAGCAACAATTAATACATTTGAAGAAGCAAAAGGATTTATTAGATCTGTTTTAAGCAAACGTTTAGAAGTTAAAAAAACACCAGAACTTCGTTTTAAATACGATGATTCTTTTAAAGAAGGAAATAAAATTGAAGAAATTTTAAGAAACATTAATAACAACTAAACAAAATGAAAGGGTTAGATTTCTAACCTTTTTATTTTAAAATATTATATTAAAATAAAATGTATAATTTTTTTGCAATTATCTTACAACTATAGTATAATATGTGTAATATATCATTGTATAATGAGGATAAATTGGATGAACAATAAAGAACAAATATTAGTGGATTTAAAAGAAAAATTAAAAACTATTCCTAAAAAGCCTGGTTGTTATCAATATAAAGATAAAGATGGAACAATTATTTATGTTGGGAAAGCTAAGAATTTATATAATCGTATGCATAGTTATTTTGTTGGCAGTCATGATGCAAAAACTACAAAACTAGTTTCGCAAATTTGTGATTTTGAATATATTATCACTAGTTCAGAAATAGAAGCATTTATTTTAGAGATTAATTTAATAAAAAAATATACACCTAAATATAATATAATGCTAACTGATGATAAAACATATCCTTATATATGTATAACAAAAGAAAAACATCCAAGACTAATATATGCTAGAGAAATTAAAAAAAATATTGGTAAAGTTTATGGACCATATCCTAATGCTAAAGCAGCTAAAGAAATTGTGGAACTACTTAATAGACTATATCCATTACGTAAATGTCGAAACATTCCTAAAAAAGAATGTTTATATTATCATATCCATCAATGTTTAGCTCCATGCATTAATAATGTAGATTTACATTTATATGATAATATTTGTGATAAAATTACTACTATTTTAAAAGGTAATGTAAAAGATGAAATTAAGAGATTAAATATTTTAATGGAAGAATCTTCAAATAAATTAGACTTTGAAAAAGCCATTGAATATCGCAATTTAATCCATGATTTAAATATTATTGGCGAAAAACAAAAGATGGAAGGATATTTACTAGATACTGATGTATTTGGTTATTATGCTACTAATGAATATGTTAGTATTCAAGTATTTCATCTACGTGATGGAAAAATGATTGAAAGAAATGGATTCTTATACGATAATTATGATAATGAGAAAGATTTGTTTCAAGAATTTATTGTTCAATTTTATTTAGTTAATCATAATCCATTTCCTAAAAATATTTTAATAAGTGAAGGAAATGAAGAAGAGTTAACAAGAGCTCTTAATCATAAAATCATGATTCCTAAAATTGGTAAAAATTTAGAATTAATTAAATTAGTATGTGATAATGCTAAACAAAAAATTGATGAATTAATTCGTAAACAAGAAATTGAATATCAAAAAACAACTGGTGCATCAGATTATTTAGCATCGTTACTAGGATTAAAATCTATTCATCATATTGAAGCTTTTGATAATTCTAATATGTTAGGTATGGATGCAGTTAGTGCTATGGTACGTTTTTCTGATGGAAAACCAAATCGTAAAATGTATCGAAAATACAAAATTAAAACAGTTGTTGGGGCAAATGAAGCAGCAACGATGTATGAAGTTGTACAACGAAGATATAAAGATGGTAATAATTTACCTGATTTAATTATTATGGATGGTGGAGCTATTCAAGTCAATAGTTGTTTAAAAGCTTTAGAAGAAATAAAGCAATTCATTCCTGTTTTAGGACTAATAAAAAATGATAAACATCAAACAGAAAGTTTATTATTCGATAATAAAATTATTCCTTTAGATAAAAAAAGTTATGCATTTAAATTGTTAGAACAAATTCAAGAAGAAGTACATCGATATGCAATAACATATTTTAGAAATCAACATTCAAAATCAACTTTTTTATCTTCTTTAGATAAAATAAAAGGAATAGGTAAAGTTAAAAAAGCGCAAATATTAAAATTATTAAAAGAAGATAATTTTAAAGAAGAAATAAAGAAATTAAAATTAAATGATGAACAAATAAAACAAATATTAGAGTTATTAAATTTATAAACTATATTTTGTGACATTTTATTTCTTTTTCACATACAATACATGGGAGGAAAAAAATAATGCCATCACATTTATTAACACCCCGTGAAAAAGAAATATTTGATTTATTAATTTTAAATTATGATACATTAGAAATATCTCAAAAATTAGGAATTAGTGAAAAGACAGTTCGCAATCATATTTCAAATGTTATACAAAAATTAGGGGTAAAAGGAAGAAGTCAAGCTATTTTAGAACTTATTAGAATTCAAGCATTGACTCTTTAGATAGAAAGGATTCAATATGAAAGTATATGGTAAAATTCATAATTTAATGAAAAAAGATAGATGTATTAGTATTGTTATCGATAATCATTTAAGTTTTTTTCATTTAAGTCATCGTTATATGAAAGATTTTAAAAATTATTTATCTAAAAAACCATATGTATTTTTAGATGTAAATAATAATAGTCAAATAATAAATGGTTACCGTTGTCATGAAGTAGAACATTTTATTAAAATTATTTTACCTAAAAGAAAAAAATCAGATATATTTTATGATTTGAATTTAATTCAACAAGGTGTTAAATCAATTATTAATCGTCCACAAAATCGTCTTTTCATTGATTTAGAATTTTCTCTTATTTCTCCTTTAACATATGGAGTTAGTGAAATTGTTCAATATGGTTTTGTTTTAGAAGATGAAAATGGTAAAATTATATTAGAAGATGCTTCATTAGTTAAACCAACATTAAAAGCATCATTAAATGTGAAAACATTACTATTTTTATCTAAGGGTCTTGATGATTTTAAACATGCATGTAATTATATAGAATTTTACCAATTATTGGAAAGTATTATTAATAAATATGATCCTAAAATTATTGCTTGGGGAAGAAATGATATATTAGCTATGGAAAATTCATTTAAATTAAATCATTTACTTCCTTTAGATGTAAGAAATAGATATATGAATTTAATGCAAGTTGTGAAAAATTATTATAATTATAAACAAGAAATGGGTTTATTTGCTACATATAGTGAATTTACTCATCGTCCAATTGATGAACAAATGCATGATGCTTTAGAAGATGCCATGATTGCTCGGGAAATTTTTCATTTATTTAAAAGCAAAATTAATAATGAATAAAATGTTGTTAGTTTATCTAGCAACTTTTTTTTGTAAAAAAAGACTATAAATCTAAATATGATATTATAGTCTATGCAATAATTATTTTTTATTTAATTCCATAATAATAGGAATAATCATTGGTTTCTTTTCAGTTAATTCATAAATGTATGAACTTAATTCAGTTGTAATGTATCCTTTCACATTTTGATAATTTGGTATTTTATGCGTACATAAGTAGTGATCTAATAATTCACTAGCTTTCTTTCCAATATTAGATACTAAAGTTTCCGAGTTTTTCATATATATAAAACCTCTTGAAACAATAGTAGGTTGAATAATTTGACGATTCTTTTGTACTACAAAAATTGCACACAACATTCCATCATCAGATAACAATTTTCTTTCCCTTATTGTTCCACCATCTACTGGTGTATTATTACTATCAATAAAAATATCTCCTGATGGGACTTTACCAATTATTTTGGCATGTTTTTTTGATAATTCTAATACTTGACCATTTTCTAAAATGAAACAATTTTCTTTTTTGACTCCTGTTTCGATTGCTAAATCAATATGTTTCTTTTGCATCGCATATTCACCATGAATAGGCATAAAATATTGAGGTCTAGTTAATACAAGCATTAATTGTAATTCAGTTTGGGATGCATGTCCAGATGTGTGAGTATCTGTTAATGGACTATTTACAATAACATTTGCTCCTGATTTATAAAGTTTATTAATTGTACGATTAATGCTTTCTTGATTTCCAGGAATTGTTGATGAAGAAAATACTATTGTATCACCAGGAATTATTTTAATTTGTTTGTGTGTTCCTTCAGCAATTCTACTTAAGGCTGCTAGGGGTTCTCCTTGTGATCCTGTACTTAAAATAGTTATTTTTTCAGGTGGTAGAAAAGGAAATTCTTTAGCAGTAATAAATGTACCAGCTGGTGCTTTAATGTATTTTAATTGTTGTCCTACATTAATTGTTTTTTCCATACTTCTACCAAAAACTATTACTTTTCTTCCACAAGCAATACTTGCTTCAACGATTTGTTGGACACGATATACATTTGATGCAAATGTTGATATAATTACTCTTCCTTTTAGTTGTGATAATATACTATGAATATTTGCACTAATTTTTCTTTCTGATGGAGCTAATTGATTAACATTAGCGTTAGTACTATCTGCTAATAATAATAAAACTCCTTTTTCACTAAATGAAGTCAATTTGGCATAATCAGTATGTTCCGCAATAGGTGTAAAGTCAAATTTAAAATCACCTGTATGTAAAATATATCCAAGATTAGTACGAATAGCTATTCCATAAGAATCAGGAATGCTATGATTAGTTCGAAAAAATGATACTTCAAAGTTTTTGAAGGTATAGCATGAATTACGATTGTATTCTTCGATATCGATATGTAAATTAGCAAATTCTGACATTTTGTTTTTTATTAAACCAACTGCTAATCCACAAGCATAAACTTTTTTAATAGGAACATTAGCTAGTAAATAAGGAATACCACCAATATGATCTTCATGACCATGAGTAATAAATAATCCGACAATTTTGTTTTCATTTTCTTTTAAATAAGTATAATCAGGAATAATATAATCAATACCATAATTAGCATCAGGAAATAAAATGCCTGAATCAATTATTAGTATTTCTTGGTTTTGCTCAATGACATACATATTTTTACCAACTTCACCTAAACCACCAAGAGCAAAAACTTTAATATTTGCATCATGAAAATGATGATGCATTATTTCTGATGAATTTATTGAATTATTGTTTTCCAAAATTTATCTCCTTTCTTTTTATTTTTTACGATGTAACTAGTATACACCAAACTAACTTAAAAATAAAGAAAAAAATAAAATTTAAAATAAAGAATAAAAAAATATTTCTTTTTTTGTCGTTTTAAAGTATAATAAATAATATCAATATTTAAAAGGAGAAAGTATATGCAAAAGAAATTAATTTTGTTTGATATTGATGGAACAATTTTTGATAATGCTAAACAAATTGTTCATCAAAGTACATATTATACATTAGAACAATTATATAAAAATGGACATGAATTAGCAATTGCTACTGGTAGAGCTCACGTATCATTACATCATATAGCAAATGTTTTACCATTTTTTAAACATTATATTTTAATTAATGGTCAACAAGTCGTTTCAAATAAAAAATTAATATATGCTAGTACATTACCAACATCAACATTAAGAAATTTATTAGTAAGTTTTGAAGAGCATCATTTACAATATGGATTTCGTTCAGCATATGATGAAAAATTGAATCAATTAAGTGATTTAGATAATATGCAAAAAGATAGTGTTGATATATATCAAATATGGTGTTATGGAAAAAAAGATGAAATAGAAAAATTAAAATTAATTCATGATGATTTCGAATTTTTAGCATGGGGGAATATTGGTTATGATGTTGTTAAAAAGGGAAGAAGTAAAGCCCAGGCTATTAAAATATTATCAGATTATTTAAAAATACCAATGGAAGATACAATTGCTATTGGTGATGCAAATAATGATATTTTAATGTTACAAACGGTTAATCTTGGAATAGCTATGGGTAATGCTATTAATGAAGTTAAAGAAGTAAGTAAATATGTAACTACTGCTATTGGTGATGATGGAGTATACAATGCATTTCTTCATTTTGGGTTAATTCCAGAAATGAAATAAAAAGGGGGCAAAAACCTAGTTAGTAGGTTTCAGCCCTTTATTCTTCGTCTGATGTAAATTGAATTGGTGTTGAATTAGATGGAACATAGAAAGGTTGATCTTTTCTAATTCTGTCAATGAATAAATGACCAAATAAATGATCATATTCATGTTGGAACACAACAGCTATATAATTTTTTAATCGAATTGTTACTTTATTAATTTCTCCTGTTGTAAAATCATATGAATCAAATGTTACTTTTATTCGCTTTGGTCGATGAACTAAACCATCAACTTTACGATCAACTGATAAACATCCCTCACCAGATTCAAGATAAGTTAATTCTTCCGAATAACTTAATATTTTAGGATTTATGACACCATAATGATGAAGTATATTTTTTTCATCATATGCTAATATTACAAACATTTTTTTAAGAATATCTATTTGGGGAGCGGCAATACCAACTCCTGGACGAAGATGGTATTTTTTCACAAGTTCTTCTTGATAACCATTTTCTAGATATTCATTCATATCTAATAATGTTTGTTTATCTTCATTTGATAATGGAAGTTTTACTTCAACACTTTGTTTTCTTAAATCCAAATTATCTTCTTTAATAATATCTTCATATAATAACATAATATTCACCTACGATAAATATCATATCATTAAATACGAAAATTTGCAAGTGTTATCTATTGTTTCCATACCATGCTGATCCAATAATTGCTAGTAGAATGAAAAGAACAAGAATTAGGGCATATCCACTACCCATACCTTGATTTGATCCACAACCACATGATGGTGCATAACCATAATTATTATAACCAAACATTGTATTCCCTCCTTTCTTACTGTAATATATGACAAAAAATATTTAATGATTAGGAATTTTACCTAATTCTTTTTACAATCCTTTTATTTTATGATATAATCATTTTAGGAGAAACATATGAGTAAAAAAAATAAAGAAATAATATCCAATTATGAAATTGACTTTGATTTATTTAATGTTGAAGAAACAATTAAAATTATTTCATTTATGCGTTTAATAGAAGAAACTAAGAAAAGAAAAGTTTCTTCAAAATTGTTAATTGAAAAATACAATGAATATCGTAATATTTTAAATAATAAATCCTTAGAAAAACAATACGATAAAATGTTAGAGAAAAAATGTGGTATATCAATTTATCGTATTATGCATAATATTATGGATACATAATATTATGAATAATTAATATTATTAATGATTAAAAAGAAAAATCATTAGGTTTATTTTCTTCTTCAATATAACTATAATCAGATGTATCTTTAATACGCAAATAACTTTCAATTCGTGTTATGCGTTTTGCTAAATTATTTATTCGTCTTCTATTTTCTTTGATTTCATATAAAAGACGATTCCATTCCATATTAGGATACATTTGTCCATTGGGATAATTCATTCCCATATAATTTTGATTCATATCAACTTGATTATAACGTTCATCGAAACGATTTCTTTTAAACATTTTATCTATCCTTTCAAGATAGAATATGATAAAGAATATCATTTGGACACTATTTTTTATACAAGGAGAATAAAATGAGATTAGATCATTTTTTATCAAAAGCTTTACAAAAATCACGAACTGAAGTATCAAATCTAATAAGCAAAGGAATTATTGAAGTAAACAATAAAAAAGCATTACGAAAAAATATGCAAATTAATGATAATGATATTGTAAGTATTGATGGAAATATTATTGAATATAAAGCTTTTTTATATATAATGATGAATAAGCCTTCTGGATATGTTAGTGCAACAACTGATGAAAAAGATAAAACAATTATTGATTTGTTACCTTATAAAAGATCTTTATTTCCTGTTGGTCGTTTAGATAAAGATACTGAAGGATTATTACTTATCATGAATGATGGAAAATTAGCTCATCATTTAACAAGTCCACGTCATCATATTCAAAAAAAATATTATGTAGTTGTCGATAAAGAATTAACTAATGAAGAAGAAATGACATTTCAAAGTGGTATTGATATATGTGATGGTAAACAAAATATTTTTCATACTAAACCATCAGTTTTAGAAAAAATAAATAAAAACACTTATTATGTTTCCATTACAGAAGGTAAATATCATCAAATCAAAAGAATGTTTTTGTATTTCGATATTCATGTTACATATTTAAAAAGAATAAGCATGGGACCAATTATGTTAGATGAATCATTGCAACCAGGTGAATACCGTTTCTTATCAGAACAAGAAATTGACTTATTAAAGGATATATAAAATTGTCACCAAAAACTTTCATTTGTAATATGATATATTGAAGGTGGAATTATATGAATTCAAGAATGGATCAATTTAGAATATTTGTTAGTAAACACCCACTATTAAGAGATGAAGTTAGAAATCAAAAATTAACATGGCAAAATATTTATGAAGAATGGGTGTTATATGGTGAAGAAAATGAACAGTGGAAAGCATATGAGGCACCAACATCTAATGAGAATAGTTCTAATCAAACAAATCAAACAAATCAAGCAAATAATATTGTTAATTTAGATAGTATTAAAAGTATTGTAAATTATATCCAAAAATTAAATCCTGATACAGTTAATAAAACATTAAATACAGTTCAAAAAGTAATTCAAATTGTCCAAACAGTTAATGGTGGAAGTAAAACTCCGATTCCTGGACCAATGATAAATAGTATGTATAGCGATTGGTGGGATTAATTTTGCGCGATGATATTTTACGTATGCTTTATTCTCATCCTGATTATTTAGAATATTTACGTTATCATCCTAAATGGTATTATTATCTTGATTTAAATCCAGCTTATTATAGTGCTTTTGAAAAACAAGTAAAAAAAGATTTAAAAATAACTACTTATGATAAATTAGAATCGATTAAAAAACAAGTTAATTTTGCTAGTTCAATGATTCAATATTTCACAAAAGATTAGAAATATATTAACTGTCAAGTAAAAATACTTGACATGCATAATAAATTATGATATACTATATGTAGTAATAAAAGGAGGGTTAGAAATGGTTAAGATTAGATTACAAAGATTTGGTAAAAATAAAGCACCTTATTATAGAGTTGTTGCCACAGATTCAAGAAATCCCCGTGATGGACGTTTTATTGAAATCATAGGAACATATCATCCAGCAGCTCAAAAAGAAGAACAAATAAAAATCGATGAAGAAAAAGCTTTAAAATGGTTACAAGAAGGAGCACAGCCTACAGATACTGTTAAATCCATTTTCACAAAGCTTGGTATAAATCAAAAATTTGTAAGTAACAAGTAGGTGATTAATATGAATTATGAAACATTCGTATTGGAATTAATAAAACCTCTAGTACAAAAGCCCGAGGAAGTAAAAGTAAAAACATTATCTGATGATGGTGATGTTTTATCAATTCAAGTTTTAGTTCATGAAGATGACTTAGGAAGAGTAATTGGTAGAAAAGGTCGTGTTGCCAATGCTATTCGTACTGTTGTTTATGCATGTTCTGCAAGAAATGGCAAAAAAGTAGAAATTACCATTGATAAATTTGATGAATAAAGAAGAGGATTTCCTCTTCTTTTTTTATGCAATTTTAACATATTTAATATTTTCGACATTTTTTGACAATTATTCATTATATATTATTGTATTATGAAATATATTATTAAAAGAGGAAAGATATGAAAGATAAACAAAAACAATTAATAGATAAAATGGATGAATTATGTCATGGAACAAATAAAGAAATTGAAGAAAAATTAAAAGTTGTTTTTAATTATTGCTATGAAAATAAAATAGTTAATAACAAAGAATTAATTTTATATGAAAAAGAAATAACAGAAGAAGAGAAAAATATTTTATTAGAAAGTACAATTGGTTATTTAAGAGCTAATGAAAAACTTTTAAATCAATTATATCAAAGAATAATAAAAATTAAAGGTCCTTTAAACTAAGGACCTTTAAACATTCATTCTTTATTTTCTAAATTTTCTTCTTTCACAATTTCCTTATCTTCTTCATTAATTTCTGTTACTTCATCAACATTTTCATTAATAGTATTAGGATCTATTGTAATTGAATAATCTAATTGTTTAGTATTCTTTTTCTTAAAACATTTAATAAGATTTCGATAAATCATAATAAATAACAAAATGACAATATTAAATATAACAATTAATGATCCTGTTGGAACTGATAATGTATAACTAAAGTAAATACCTAATAAGATTGATACCTCAGAAAATATCACAGAAATTATACATGTATTTTTGAATGATTTACCAACTAAAATTGAAGATGCAACAGGAACAATCATTAATGAAGAAATTAATAATACGCCAACTATTTCCATAGAAATAGAAATAAAGACTGCTAAAATGATAGTAATTAACAATTGTAATAATTTAACATTAATGCCCGATACTTTCGCAAATGTTTCATCAAAACATAATGTAATTATTTTCTTATAAAAAATAACAATAAATATAATAATAATTAATGACATTACCAATATAACAATAAAATCTTTTAGTTCAACAATTGATATACTACCAAATAACAAACTAGAAGTAATATTACTTGAGCTATCACCACTTAGAGCTATAAATATACCTGATAATGCAGCGCCAAAACTCATAACAATCGGCATTGATAATTCTTTATAGTTTTTATAAAAGCTACGCAGTTTTTCAATTAATAAAGTACCAATAACCGAAAACACAATTCCTAAAGCAATTGGGGATATTGTATTTTCAAATACAGTATCAGCTAATTGATGAGCTAATAAAACTCCAAAACATACACCAGCTAAAGAAAAATGAGAAAGGGTATCAGCGATAAAAGATAAACGTCTAATAACAATTACTGAACCAATTAAAGGAGCAAGACATCCAATAATTACTCCAACAATAATTGGATAGACATATATGTTTTTATATTTTATTAAATCTTGAAAAAAGCCTAAAAAAACTAAAAAGTTTTGATTAAACATTTTTATCATCTCCTATAGTTGTAAATGTATAATTAGTATCTTCATCTAAATGTAAAAGATGATCATATAAGTCTTTCGCAAATTCTTGATCATGAGTAATTAAAATAATTGTTATTTTTTCATTTTTTAATTGTTTAAGTATTTGATATAAGTTATTAACATTTTCTTGATCTATTCCCACAGTTGGTTCATCTAAAATTAATAATCTAGGTTTTATTAATAACGCTCTAGCAATAAATAATCTTTGCAGTTGTCCACCTGATAAGTTATTAATATTTTCATTATAAAATTTATTTAGATTAAGACTTGATACAATCGATTTATAAAATTGATCATATGTTCTTTGTTGATAAGCTGTAGATAATATTTCTTTTACAGTAATAGGAAATTCATAATTGAATTCAGCTTTTTGGGGAACATAACCTATATTATGATATTTTTTTATTTCATTAATATCAACATCATCCATATAAATCATGCCATTAGGAATTTTATGAAGTTTTAAAAGACATTTAATAAATGTTGATTTACCACTTCCATTTTTACCTGTGATTGTTAAAAAGTCACCAGTATTAATGGAAAAAGAAAGGTGATTTAATATTGTTTTTTGTCCATATGAAAAACTTAAATCATTAACTTTAATACGCATATTATTACCTCGCTTTGTAAAAAGTTTAACATAAAAATGAAAATTAGACAAGTGAAATGTTTATTTTTATTTTTTTTTATGGTATACTATACATAATGAATATGAAAGGAAGATTGTATGAAAGGTATTTTTATTACATTTGAAGGTACAGAAGGCAGTGGAAAAACAACAGTTGTTCACAAAATTGAAAATAAATTATTAGAAATGAATTATAAAGTCATTACAACACGTGAACCAGGTGGTAGTAAAATTGCTGAAGAAATTCGTAATATAATATTAGATGTTGATAATGTAAAAATGGATGGAATTACCGAGGCATTATTATATGCAGCAAGTCGTAGACAACATCTTGTGGAAAAAGTTCTTCCTTATTTAGAAAATGGTTATATTGTATTGTGTGATAGATATATTGATAGTTCACTAGCTTATCAAGGTTATGCTAGAGGATTAGGAATTGAGGAAATTTACCAAGTTAATCAATTTGCCACAAATGGTCTTTTACCTGATTTAACTATTTATATTGATGTAAAACCAGAAATAGGATTAAATAGAATCAAAAATAATAGTCGTGAACAAAATAGATTAGATTTAGAAAAGTTAGAATTTCATCATAGAGTTTATGAAGGATACAATATTATTTCTAAAAAATTTGCTAATCGTTTTGCTATAGTTGATGGAAATCAACTATCTGATAAAGTATTTCAAGATTCTTTGCAATACATTGAGAATTTAATAAAATTAAGAGGTTAATTATGGATTTTTCTAATTTATTTAAAAATCAGCCTAAAGTTGTTCAATTATTAAATAATAGTCATGAAAAAGATCGTTTTGTTCATACATATTTATTTAGTGGACCAAAAGGTAGTTTAAAGATGGATGCTGCCTATTATTTTGCTAGTCTCATTTTATGTAAAAATGGGGGAGCATGTGGTAAATGTGACGATTGTAAAAGATTAAGTCGTTTTGTTCATCCCCGTTTGTTTTTAATTTCACCTGATGGTGAAAATATCAAAAAAGAACAAATAGAAAAGTTAGAACATGAGTTTTCTTTAACATCAGATGATAAAAGAGTATTTATTATTAAAGATATAGATAAAGCAACTCCATCAGCCAGTAATTCCTTATTAAAGTTTTTAGAATCAATGAGTGATGATTCATATGGAGTTTTATTAACGGAAAATAGTTTTCAAGTATTACCTACTATTCGTTCCAGATCAGCTATTGTTCAATTTCAACCAATGAATAATATGGTTGTTTATAACCATTTATTAAGTAATGGTATTGATGAAACATATGCTAAAATAATATCTCATTTAACTAATAATTTAAGTGAAGGGGTAGGTTTATCTAATAACGAAATGTTTCCCAAATTAGTTAATTTAGTAGAAGATATTGGTATGTCAATGGAAAGTGATAATGCTAATTTATATCTTGTTTTCTTTGAAAAAGGGAATTTCTTATTAAAAGCTGATAAAAAATATCATGAATATTTTTTAGATCTTTTAATTAATTTACAAAATGATAAAATAAAATATTGTTATTATTTAAAAGAAGATATAGCTTTTCAATATTTATTAGATACTTGTACATTTAGATTGTCAATTGATCAAGAAATTAAAATATTAGATATATTATTAACGTTTCGTCAAAGACTAAACACAAATGTTAATATAGATTTATTATACACTGAAATGTTTGTGAAAATAGAAAATATATATTTAAGAGAGGAATAAAATATGACAAAAATTGTAGGCATTGGTTTTAAAGATGTCGGTAAAATATATTGGTTTAATCCTGGTCCATTTAATTTACAAGTAGGTAGTAAAGTTGTTGTGGAAACTATTAGAGGATTAGAATTGGGACATATTGTTCAACCAATTAAAGAAATATCTGATGAAGATGTTGAACATGATTTAAAAGATGTAATTCGTGTAGCTAATGAAAAAGATTTAAAATCTTATGAAGAAAATGAAGAAAAAGCTAAGAAATCATTTAGTAGAATTAAAGAAATTATTAAAGAATATAAATTGGAAATGAAAACTGTTGGATGTGAATACACATTAGATGGTAGTAAACTTTTAATATATTATAATGCTGATGGTAGAGTTGATTTTCGTGAATTAGTTAAAGTTTTAGCAAGTGAGTTTCGTGTTCGAATTGAACTTCGCCAAATAGGACCAAGAGAAGGCGCTAAAATGATTGGTGCATTAGGAACATGTGGTAGAGAAGCATGTTGTAAAAGTCATTTAAGAGAATTTGATTTAGTGACAATGAAAATGGCAAAAGATCAAGGTATGGCTTTATCAACAAATAAAATTGCTGGAGTATGTGGTAAATTAATGTGTTGCATTGCATATGAAAATAAAATGTATGAAGATGCAAGACAAAGAATACCAGGAATTGGTGATACTGTTTCCACTCCTAGTTGTCCAAATTGTAAAGTAATTAATGTTGATTATGTCCAAGAAAAAATAAAAACAGATAATCAAGGACAAATTGAAGTATGGGAAGCAAGTCAAGTAAAAAAAATAAAAAGTGCTAAAAAAGAACAAGAACAATTAACCATTGATGAAAAGGAACTACAAGATTAGTATGGAAGTTATACATGAACTTCTAGGATATAAGCAAATAAAAATTATTCAAAATGATGAAATGTTTTGTTTTAGTATTGATTCAATGCTTTTAGCAAATTTTGTTAATACCAATTATAAAACAAAAAAGATTATTGATTTAGGATGTGGTAATGCTCCTATTCCTTTATTTTTAACATTAAAAACAAAGGCGAAAATAATTGGTGTTGAAATTCAAGAAATAGTTGCTGATATGGCGAAAAGAAGTGTTGAGTTAAATGATTTTACATCGCAAATTGAAATAATCAATTGTGATTTAAAAAATATATATCAAAAAGTTGGAGCCAATACATTTGATATTGTTACTTCTAATCCACCATATTTTAAATATCAAGAATCTTCACATATTAATAAAAATTCTTATTTGACAACAGCTCGTCATGAAGTATATGTCACCTTAGAAGATATCATTCAAGAAGCAAAAAGATTATTAATCGATGGTGGGATGTTTTATATGGTTCACCGAAGTGAAAGATTATCGGAAATCATTATTTGTTTAAAGAAGCATGGATTTGCTATAAAAAAAATGAAATTTGTTTATCCTAAAACAAACGCTAAAGAAGCATTACTAATATTAATTGAAGCTAAGAAAAATGGTAATGAAAGCATGAAAGTTGAACAACCATTATATATTTATCAAGAAGATGGTGAATATACAAATGAAGTAAAACAAATATTTCATTTTCAAGAAAAATAAATAAATGATTGTTTTCTTAATAAAAATGTAGTAAAATAAAAGTAGTTAAAATAAAATAATAAATCATAAAGGGGTGAAAATATGTTACTTAGTTTATTAACAAAAGAAGAAAAATATTATTTTATTGATTTGGTTTATGATTTAATTGGTGTTGATGGAGATCCAACACAAATTGAACTTAATTTAATTAAAAAAATTAAAAATGAAATGGGAGAAGAAATTTCCAAATATAAGAAAAGTAATCTTGCTAAAGCTAAATTGTTAGATTATTTTTCTCAAAAACCCAAAGCAACAAAAAATTTGGTTTTCTTAAATTTAGTTTCTGTTTCCCTTAATGATGAATGGTATAGTGTAGAAGAACATTTTCTTCTTGAAGAGATTCAACAAGCATTTGATATATCTGATAAGAAAAAAACTGAATTAATGAAAGTTGTTTATGCTGAACGTGATTTAAGAGAACGTATTAAGAGAGTTATATCTGATTAATTTATCATGAATGTGCAAAAATCTTTTGGTGATGTAAAACCTACATTATATTTAGTACCAACACCAATTGGTAATTTTGATGATATGACTTATCGAAGTGTTGAGATATTAAAACAATCCGATTATATTTTTTGTGAAGATACAAGGATTACTAAAGTTTTACTCGTTCATTTTAATATCAAAACACCTTTAAGAAATTATCATATTTTTAATGAAAAAATTCAATGTGAAGAAATAATTAAATTATTAAAAGAAGGAAAAAATATATCTTTAGTTAGTGATGCTGGTTTGCCATGTATTAGTGATCCTGGATATTATGTTGCTAAATGGGCTATTGATGAAGGATTTTCGGTGATTAGTTTGCCTGGGGCAAATGCGGCATTGACGGCATTAATTGCTTCTGGATTACCTAACGATAAGTTTTATTTTAATGGTTTTTTATCTAGTAAAAAGCAACAAAGATTAAAACAATTAGAATCATTACAAGATAAAATGGAAACAATGATTTTTTATGAAGCTCCTCATCGCATTATGGAAACTTTACAAGATATGAAAAAAGTGTTTGGTAATCGTCATATTTGTATAGCTAGAGAATTAACTAAAAAATACGAAGAATATATACGAACAGATATTGATACTTTATTAGAAAATGTTCAAGAATTAAAAGGGGAAATTGTGATAATACTTGAAGGAAGTAAAATTACAAATGAAATAGAACATTTAAATAATCTTTCCATATTTGAACATTATAATTATTATTTAAATCATAAATTATCAGAAAAAGAAGCCATGAAAAAAGTTGCGAAAGATAGAAATATTTCTAAAAGTGATGTATATAAAGAAATAATAAGTAGATGATTATCATTTACTTATTTTTATTTTTTAAATAAAAAATTCCTATTCATATAATATTTTATATTTATTAGATTTATATGAAAATTTAAAAAAATAATAAAATATTAATAATTTTCAAAAAAAACTTAACTTTTTAGTAAAAGTGTTGTATAATATTTGGTGGTAAAAATAAGCTAATTTTTTAAATTTATATCAATGGAGGATAAAAAAATGGCTAAGAAATTTCAATCAATGGATGGAAACCAAGCTGCTGCATGGGCATCTTATGCTTTCACTGAAGTAGCAGGTATTTATCCTATTACACCTTCTTCTCCAATGGCTGAGTACACAGATGATTGGGCAAGTAAGGGACAAAAGAACTTATTTGGAACTCCAGTAAAGATTGTTGAAATGCAATCTGAAGGAGGAGCTGCAGGAACAGTACATGGATCTTTGCAAGCGGGTGCATTAACTACAACTTATACAGCTAGTCAAGGTTTATTATTGAAGATACCAAATATGTATAAGATTGCAGGTGAATTATTGCCAGGTGTTATCCATGTTTCCGCAAGAGCTTTAGCTGCCCAAGCACTTTCTATTTTTGGTGATCATCAAGATGTTATGGCATGTCGTCAAACTGGATTTGCTATGTTATGTACTTCTAGTGTACAAGAAGTTATGGACTTAGCAGGTGTTGCTCATTTAAGTGCAATTAAATCAAGTGTTCCATTCTTACATTTCTTTGATGGATTTAGAACAAGTCATGAAATTCAAAAAGTAGAAGTTATGGATTATGAAGTATTTGATCGTTTACTTGATAGAGAAGCTGTTGCTAAATTTAGAGCAAGAGCATTAAGTCCAAATCATCCTGTTGAAAAAGGAACTGCGCAAAACGATGATGTATATTTCCAAACTCGTGAAGCTCAAAATAAATATTATGATGCAGTACCTGATATTGTAGCTAATTACATGAAAGAAATTTCTAAAGTAACTGGTAGAGATTATGCTCCATTTACATATTATGGTGCTGAAGATGCTACAGATATTATTATTTCAATGGGTTCAGTTAATGAATGTATTAAAGAAGTAATTGATTATAAATTAGCTCAAGGTGAAAAAGTTGGTGCGATAAATGTTCATTTATATCGTCCATTCTCTGTTAAATATTTAATGGATGTAATGCCTACAACTGTTAAAAGAATTGCAGTATTAGATCGTACAAAAGAACCAGGATCTATGGGTGAGCCTTTATTCTTAGATGTTAAAGCTGCATTCTATGGACAAAAGAACGCCCCAATGATTATTGGTGGTCGTTATGGATTATCTAGTAAAGATACAACTCCAGCTCAAATATTTGCTGTTTATAAAAACCTTGCTAAAGGAAAGAAAGCTAAAGAACGTTTCACAATTGGTATCAATGATGATGTAACTTATTTAAGTTTACCATTAGAAGAAGAAATCAATGTTGCTGGTAACAAAGCAAGTCAATTAATTTTCTTTGGACTTGGCTCAGATGGAACAGTAGGTGCTAATAAGAGTACAATTAAAATTATTGGTGATAATACTGATAATTATGCTCAAGCATATTTTGCATATGATTCTAAAAAATCTGGTGGTGTTACAAGAAGCCATTTACGATTTAGTCCAGAACCAATTCGTTCAACATATTTAGTTACTAAAGCTGATTTTGTTGCTTGCTCATTAGATACATATTTAGAAAAATATGATATGTTAAGCTCATTAAAAGATAATGGTACATTCCTTTTAAATACAACAAAACCAAAAGATGAAATTCTTGAATATATGCCTAATACTGTTAAAATTGCATTAGCTAAGAAAAATGCTAAATTTTACATTATTAATGCAACTGATTTAGCTCGTCAAGTTGGATTAGGAAATAGAACTAATACAATTATGCAATCAGCTTTCTTCAAATTAAATGAACAAATTATGCCTTATGAAAAAGCTCAAGAATTAATGAAGAAATATGCTTATAAATCTTATATCAAGAAAGGTGAAGCTATTGTTGAACTTAATTATAAAGCTATTGAAATAGGTGCATCAGGATTAGAAGAAGTAAAAGTTGATCCAGCATGGGCAACATTAAAACCTGAAAAGAAGAAAGTAAATAAAGATTTACCTGAATTCATCCAAAAAATTGCTAATCCAATTAATGCCGTTAAAGGTTATGATCTACCTGTATCAGCATTTAATGGATATGAAGATGGTACAATGAAAGTTGGAACTGCTGCATTCGAAAAACGTGAAATTTCAACGTTCGTTCCTGTATGGAATCCATCAAATTGTATTCAATGTAATCAATGTTCATTTGTTTGTCCTCATGCTGTTATCAGACCATTCTTAGTAACTCCTGAAGAAGAAGCAAATGCTCCTAAGAAGACAAAATATTTACCAGCAATTGGTAAAGGTTTAGAAGGATTGAAATATACAATTCAAATTTCTGCTGCAGATTGTACTGGATGTGAAGTTTGTGTAAATCAATGTCCTGGTAAGAAAGGTGAAAAAGCCTTAACAATGGTTAATGCTGATCAATTACATCACAACAAGACATATCACAATAGTGAATATTTCTTTAATGAAGTAAGTTATAAAACTGATTTAGTTGATATAACTCAAAATGCGAAAAATTCTCAATTTGCTCAACCATTATTTGAATTTAGTGGTGCTTGTGGTGGTTGTGGTGAGACACCATATATTAAATTAATCACCCAATTATTTGGTGATAGAATGATGGTTGCTAATGCTACTGGATGTTCTTCAATTTATGGTGGTTCTTATCCTGCATCTCCTTATACAACAAATAAAGAAGGTATGGGACCTGCTTGGGCTAATTCATTATTTGAGGACAATGCTGAATTTGGATATGGTATGAGAATGGGTGTAGAAACTCTTCGTAATCGTTTAGGTGTAGCTATGGAAAAAGTAGTTGATTGCAAGGAAGCAGATGCGAAAGTTAAATCATTATGTCAAGAATGGTTAGAAAATCGTGATGATGGTATAATTACAAAGAGAATTGCTTCTGAATTAGTACCATTATTAGAAGGTAAAGATTGTGAAACAGCTAAAGAAATTCTTTCATTAAAAGACTACATTATGAAACGTTCACAATGGATCTTTGGTGGTGATGGTTGGGCTTATGATATCGGTTATGGAGGATTAGACCACGTTATTGCTAATAATGAAGATGTTAATATTTTAGTTATTGATACTGAAGTATATTCTAATACAGGTGGACAATCTTCTAAATCAAGTCCAACAGCTTCAATTGCAAAATTCACAGCTAGTGGAAAAGCAGGAAAGAAGAAAGATTTAGCTGCAATAGCTATGAGTTATGGACATGTATATGTTGCTACAATCGCTCATGGTGCATCACAACAACAAATGTTGAAAGCAATTAAAGAAGCTGAAAGTTATCATGGACCTTCTATTATTATTGCTTATGCTCCATGTATTGCTCATGGTTTAAAACGTGGTATGGGTAAGACACAAGAACAAGCTAAACTTGCTGTTGAATGTGGATATTGGGTTAACTTCAGATATGATCCAAGATTAATCAAAGAAGGAAAGAATCCATTCCAATTAGATTCTGCTGCTCCTCAATGGGATAAATATGAAGATCATTTGATGACTGAAACTCGTTATGCCCAATTAAAAGTAATTAATCCTGAAAAAGCGAATGAATTACTTGAAACAAATAAGAAAGAAGCACAAAGACGTTATCAAATGTATCAACGTTATTTAGCTATGGATTATAGTCAAGAATAAATAATAGGCTTATAGTTTTATTGTCTATACAATAAGACTATAGGTCTTTTTTATTATTCGACATATATTGACACTTTACTTTTTTTAAATTTTAATATATAATAAATACAATTAGTTATCAAATATAGGAGGATTACAATGAAATTAGCAATTACTGGAGCTACTGGTAATATGGGTATGGCTGTTATGGAAAAAGTATTACCACTTCCTGAAGTAAGTTTAATCAAAGTATTAATTGAACCCAATGATGATAGAATGAAACATTTTAAAAAACAATTTAAAAATGAGATTAAACAAAATATGGTTGAAATAATTATTGGTAATATTGATGATTCACATATGTGTCATCGACTTATTCATGATGTAGATTATGTAATAAATTTAGCTGCTGTTATTCCCCCAAGATCAGATCAAGATCCAAGTGCATCTATTCGTTGCAATGAAAAAGGAGTTAAAGTATTAGTAAATGAAATAGAAAAAGTTGTTTCATCACAACCTAAGTTAATCCATATTAGTACTGTTGCATTATATGGAAATAGAACAGAAAAACATCCATATGCCAAAGTTGGTGATCCATTATTAGTAAGCCCATTTGATATATATGCTGCAACAAAATTACGAGGGGAATTTTGTGTCTTAGAAAGCCATATTTCTTCATGGGTTGTCTTACGTCAAACAGCAATGATTCATAAAAATATGTTAAAAGATAATATGAGTGATGGATTAATGTTTCATACGCCAATGAATGCTCCATTAGAATGGGTCACAGCTGAAGATAGTGGAACATTAATTGCCAATATATTAAAAGAAGATCGTTTAAAACATTTAGATTCAACTTTTTGGAAAAAAGTTTTTAATATTGGTAGTTTAGAAGAAAATTGTATATCTGGTTATGAAACAATTAATGAGGGATTTAAAATTATTGGTGGAAGTATAGAAAAGTTTTTTACACCTCAAGATTGTTGCACACGTAATTTTCATGGTGTTTGGTTTTCAGATGGTAATTTATTAAATGAAAAATTTAATTATCAAAAACAATCTATTTCATCATATTGGCAAAATATCAGTAATAATAACAAATTATATCGTTTAGGAAGATTTGTTCCAACAAAATTAATAAATAAATTTTTCTTTAATCGTTTAAGAAAAAATAAAAATGCTCCATCTTATTGGTATAATAATAATCAAGAAGCTAAAATTATTGCTTATTATGGTAGTATGGAAAAATATCAAGAATTAAATATACCTTGGGAACAATTTGTTTTCACATTAAAAGATATTTCTAAAGAAGAAAAGAAAAAAGAAAACTCATTTTTTGATATTAATAAAAAAGATAGTGAAATTACAATTGATGATTTAAAACAATATGCATCATTTCATGGTGGTAAATTAATAACTCAAATGTTTGCGAAAGGGGACATGTATCGTCCTTTAGTATGGGAAACTCAAGATCATGAACAGTTTAGTGCGAATGCTTATACAGTTATAAGATGTGGTCATTGGTATAATCCAATTTATAAAGAAAATGTTTGGGATTTCAATCGTTTAGCAAAAAATGATAAAATATTTGCTTATTATTGGTATGATTCTCATGAAGAAAATGAAAATGATAAATATGTAATGGATGATAATTTCCAGGCGGTTATTGAAAAATGAAAATAATTCTTTATGTTTTTTCGGGCACAGGAAATACGTATCAAGTTAGTAAATTATATCAAAAATATTTTTCTCAATTAGATAATAATAATCAAGTAGATATTTATCGTATATCTCAAGAAGTTGTCTCTATACCAAATCCTAATGAATATGATTTAATTGGTATTGGTTATCCTATTCATGCTTTTTGTGCTCCTGAACCAATAATTAGGCTTTGTAAAGAATTGCCTGATGTAAACATTAAAAAAACATTTTTCTTTAAAACATCAGGAGAAGGATTACATATTAATGATTGTTCATCACAAAAATGTTTGAAAATATTAACCAAAAAAGGTTATGATGTTATAATGGAAAGACATATTGTTATGCCTTATAATATGATTTATCGACATAAAGATGCAATGGCAAAACAAATGTGGATATATGCTCATGCCTTAGCTGATTTAAATTGTCGTGAATTAACTAATTTATATCAAACAAATCAAAGAACTAGAGTTAAAAGAAGTATTCTCAAAAGAATGTTGACTAATCCTATAGGTTTTATTGAACGTAAGTTTGCTCATCTTCATGGAACTTGTTTTAAAGTAGATTATAAAAAATGTATAAAATGTGGTAAATGTATTAAAGAATGTAGTCAAAATAATATTACAATCGAAAATGGTAAATACAAGTTTGGTCATAAATGTGTTTTATGTATGGGATGTTCATTTAATTGTCCTGCCAATGCTATTCATATTGGGATATTTAAATTTTGGAAAGTTAATGGTAGTTATCATTTAAATGATTTATTAAAAGATGAAACAATTGAATTTCCATTTGTATTCAATCATGCTAAAGGGGTATATCGAATTTATAAAAAATATTATCGTGAAGTAAATAAACAATTAGAAAATGCTAATATAAATATTTATGATTATATTAGTTAAATAAATTAACATATGATAGATTATTTCTATTATATGTTTTTTAATTTTATTTTACTATTTATAATTAATTTATTCTTTTTATTATTTAAAAAATATATTTTTCAATATTATTGAAAAATAAAAAATTGGTTTAAGATATAAAATTTGTAATAAATAAACATATTTCAAAACAATTTATAATTTTATTAATTATGATGGTGTAGTTTATAAAAATTTGATTGAAATAATGCAGTTAATTATAATATATATAATTGGAAAATTAACATATAACAAAGATAAAAAGGAAATTATAAAAAAACATATAGTATGAATCATTATATTTAGATTCATACTTTTTAAAATATTTTTGTCAATCGTTTTTTTCTTGACTTCTATGTAAAAAAAGTATAATATGAAAAGCATAAGAGGAAAAATATGAAAAAAATATTAGAATATGTAAACCCATATTGGGGACGAATAACTTTAGGATTATTAATCAAAATTATTGGAACATTAATGGATTTAGCAATCCCCTATGTATTAAGTTATATTGTTGATAATTTATTAGAAAAAGGAGATTTAAAACTTATCTTTCTATTTGGCGGATTAATGATTTTTTTTGCCATCATTGGTGTAACTTTCAATATAATTGCTAATCGTATGGCAAGCAGAGTAGCCCGTAATGTAACTAATCATTTACGTCACGATTTATTTAAAAAAGTTGAAAGTTTAAGTAGTGCACAAGTTGATGACATAACAATGCCATCATTAATATCACGTATGAGTAGTGATACTTATAATATCCACCAAATGGTTGGAATGATGCAACGATTAGGAGTAAGAGCGCCAATATTATTAATTGGAGGAATTATTGTTACATTAACATTAGATCCAATATTAACATTAGTATTATTAGCTACATTACCATTTATTATATTAGTTGTTTATTTAGTTTCTAAAGCCGGATTACCATTATTCACTAAAGTACAAATAGCTATAGATGATATGGTTAGAACAATTAGAGAAAATGTTAGTGGTGTTCGTGTTATAAAAGCTTTGTCTAAAGCAGATTATGAAAAGAAAAGATTTGAAAAAGTAAATAAAGATGTCATGAAATATGAATTAAAATCAGGGTATACAATGGCTAAATCTAATCCCTTAATTAACATATTTTTAAATATTGGATTAGTTGGAGTTATTATTCTTGGAGCATATCGAGTAAACAATGGAATTATTAAAGTAGGAGTTATCATTTCCTTTACCACTTATTTCACAATGATTCTAAATGCAATGATATCCATTACACGTATATTTGTTATATATTCAAGATCTGCCGCATCTGCTGCTCGTATTCAATATGTATTTCAACTTCCTCCTGAATTAACTAAACAAAATAATATTGAAGAATGTAATGATGAAGGATATATTACATTTGATCATGTAACATTTAGTTATAACAAAAAAGAAACTAATTTAGAAAACATTAATTTCTCTTTAGAAAAAGGGAAAAGTTTGGGAATAATTGGCTCAACAGGAAGTGGTAAAACAACAATCATTCAATTATTAATGCGTTTTTATGATGTAGATAATGGTTCTATAAGAATTGATGGAAATGATATTAGAAGTTTTGATGTCAAAGATTTACGTAAAATGTTTGGTGTAGTTTTTCAAAATGATACAATCTTTACAGATACAATTTATGAAAACATCAATTTTGGTCGTGATTTAAGTGAAGAAGAAATAATGAAAGCAGCAGAAGTTGCTCAAGCAAAAGAATTCATATTAAAAGAACCTGAAGGTATTCAAACAATGTTAACTCCTAAAGGAACTAATATTAGTGGTGGTCAAAAACAACGATTATTAATTGCTCGAGCATTAGCTAATCATCCTGATATTTTAATATTAGATGATTCATCAAGTGCATTAGATTATAAAACAGATGCTACTCTTCGTAAAGATTTAAAAGAACATTTTCAAACAACAACTAATATTATTGTTGCCCAAAGAATTAGTTCAATTATGAATTGTGATTCTATATTAGTAATTGAAGAAGGTAAAATGATTGGTTATGGAACACATGAAGAATTATTGAATTCAGTTAGTGTTTATCAAGAAATATATCACTCTCAAATGGGAGGTAATGAATAATGAATCAAAAACAAGGTAAAATGCGAACATTTCAAAAACCTAAAGATGTAAAATATGTTCTTAGAAGATTGTGGCAGTATTTATACCGTTTTAAATGGTCATTATTACTTGCTTTCTTTTTAACAGTTGCTTCAAATTTATTTTCATTAGTTGGTCCATTATTATCAGGATGGGCAATAGATGCAATTGGTAATGAAGCAGGACAAGCTGATTTTCAAAAAATATATTTCTATGCTATATTAATGGTTATATTTTATTTATTATCTTCTATTTTTTCATATGTTTTATCAAAACTAATGATTAAAATTGGTAAGTCTGTTGTCTTTGAAATGAGAAAAGATGCTTTTAGTAAATTATCTATGTTACCTGTATCATATTATGATACAAATCAAATAGGTGATATTATTAGCAAAATGTCATACGATATTGATACTATTAATACTTCTCTTTCAAGTGATTTAATATCTATATGTACAAGTATTATTACTGTCATTGGTTCTCTTATAATGATGATTATTATATCGCCTATATTAATATTAGTATTTGTAATAACAATTCCCATTTCTTTATTATTTACAAGATTTATGTTAAAGAGGACACATAAATTATTTAAAGAAAGATCAGCAACATTAGGATATTTAAATGGATACGTTGAAGAAATGATTACAGGAAATAAAACAATAAGAGCATATGGTAGAGAAGAAAAAACGTTAAATGTATTTGATGAATATAACACTAAAGCTACAGATGCAGCTTATCAAGCAGAATATTATGGATCAATGACTGGACCAGGTGTTAATTTTGTTAATAATTTGTCATTATCTTTAGTATGTATATTTGGAGCTTTGCTTAATGTTTACAATGGCTTTAGTTTAGGTAAAATTGGTTCATTTGTATTATATTCTAAAAAGTTTTCTGGACCAATAAATGAAGTAGCAAATATCTTTACTGATTTACAATCAGCATTAGCAGCAGGCGAAAGAGTTTTTGCTTTAATTGATGCAGAAGCAGAAAAGAAAGACATCGATAATGCAATTGTATTAAACGATGTCAAAGGTGATGTAGAATTTTCGCATGTTAAATTTGGCTATATTCCTGATCAAACAATAATCCATGATTTAAGTTTTTCAGCTTTAGCAGGGAAAGTTGTTGCTATTGTAGGACCAACGGGAGCAGGTAAAACAACTATAGTTAACTTATTGATGCGTTTTTATGATATCCAAGATGGTGAAATTGATTTAGATAATATTTCAATCAATCAATTAACAAGAGCAAGTTTAAGAAAAAGTTATGCAATGGTATTACAAGATACATGGTTATTTCAAGGAACTGTTTATGATAATTTAGCATATGGTAAAGAAGATGCGACATTAGAAGATGTAACAAATGTGGCAAAAGTTGCTCGAATACATAATTTTATTACTAGACTTCCTAATGGATATGATACTGTTCTTATTGAAGGGGGAACAAATATATCCAAAGGACAAAAACAATTATTAACAATTGCTAGAGCAATGTTATTAGATGCCAAAATGTTAATATTAGATGAAGCTACATCTAATGTTGATACTCGTACTGAAATACAAATTCAAGAAGCAATGAAAGAATTGATGAAAGGTAAAACTTGTTTTATTATTGCTCATCGTTTATCAACTATCCAAAATGCTGATTTAATATTAGTTGTGAAAGATGGAAATATTGTGGAAAAAGGAACACATAATGAATTATTAAATAACAAAGGATTCTATCATGAACTTTATTATTCACAATTTCAATAACAAATTTATTAATTTTACTTTATTTTTTAATTATTTCTTGGTATAATATATATGTAATTAAAATATTAGAAAGAGGTAATCTAATGGAAGAAAATACTCAAACAAAAAATATATTTTCTATTGCATCTAATGTCATGTTAGCAATTTGTGCAGTAATGATGGTTGTAACGGTTTGGTTACAATATGAAAGTTATACTAATATATTAGCTATATTTTGTGTAACGGCTAGTGCTTGTGGAATTTTATTTACAGGAATTGGTTCAGGAAGTTTAAGAAATTTTATTAAACAATTAAATATTTATACATTCATAGTTATTATTTTAATTGCTGTTTCCATATTAATATCATCTCAAGTTTTGTTATATATTGGTATTGGTTTATTCGCTTTAACATTAATTTTATTCTTTATTCCGATTGTTGTTGAAGCAACAGAAAAAAGAAAACAACAAAATAAAAAATAGTTTAAAAATGCAAAGAGAAGTTCTCTTTGCTTTTTTAAAGACTTTTACAATAGGAAATATTTATTTAATAAAATTATTAATAATTTAAGATAAAATAAAAAAATTATAATATTTCACACAATAGAATAAAAAAAGTGATATAATATATATGTTATAAATTACAAAATATTAAAAACAAACAAGGAGAAAAGAAATGGAATTAGTTATTAAAAATCTTCATGCAAAAATAGATAACAAAGAAATTTTAAAAGGTGTCGATTTAACAATCCATACAGGAGAAATGCATGCTATCATGGGACCTAATGGTACAGGTAAATCTACTTTATCAGCTGTTATTATGGGAAATCCTAAATATATTGTAACTGAAGGTTCAATTACATTAGATGGAGAAGATTTATTATCAATGTCAGTTGATGAAAGAAGTCGTAAAGGTATTTTTCTTGCTATGCAATATCCTAATGAAATTACAGGTATTACCAATTCTGATTTTATTAAAGCAGCAATGCAAGCACGTTTAGGAGAAAATGAACATGTTTCGTTATTCAAATTCATTAAAGAAATGGATAAAGCAGTAAAAGATTTAAAAATGAATCCTGATTTACCTCATCGTTATATTAATGAAGGATTTTCAGGTGGAGAAAAGAAAAGAAATGAAATATTACAAATGAAAATGTTGAAACCTCATTTTGCCATTTTAGATGAAATTGATTCAGGATTAGATGTTGATGCATTAAAAATAGTTGGTGAAAATATTAATGGTATGCAAAGTGATAATTTTGCTAGTTTAATTATTACTCATTATCAAAGGCTTTTAGACTACATAGATGTTAGCAATGTGCATATTATGGTTAATGGAAAGATTGTTAAAAGTGGAGGAAAAGAATTGATTACCAAAGTTGATAATGAAGGTTATGATTGGATAAAAGTAGAGTTAGGAATTGTTGATGAAAGTACGAATAAAAAAGAAGCTATTATTCTTGGCTCTTGTGCTGTAAATAAAGGTGCAAAGTAATATGAAACGATTTTCAGAATATAGAGAAGAAGTATTTTCTTTAATTAATGATAATGATCAATACATTATTTTTAATGATTGCAAAGCTATCTTAAATAATGTAGATGAAGACATCATTGATATAGATGTTGCTGATTCATTTGATTGTTATGACATTTGTAAAAGAAAACGTCCTAATGAAGAAAATGAAATAATTAAAAAAGCTAATTTCACAACAATTATTCATATAATGCGTAATGTTAATTTAAAAATTATTCATGTTAATGATCAATCAGAAGCAATGAATCTTGTATTTGATATTGATGAACATGTTAAAGCAAATATTATGCAAATATATTTACGTATTGAAATTCCTATGGAAAGTGTTGTGGAAATTAATTGTAATGAACATAGCAATGTTAATTACATTCAATTTAGTCATGCTGAAAAAGAAATTAAAGAATATGTTAACCAATATTTAGATGAAAGTTCTACTCTTTCTTTAAATACATTTTCTTTTAATGAGACAAAAGCTAATTTAATGTATAATACTTATTTATATAGTGAAAAAGCTAAGGCTGAATTTTGTCATTGTGTTTGTAACATAAGTAATCAAGAACAAGATTATATATTAAATGTTTATCATTTAAAACCATATACATATTCTATAATGAAAAATTATGGCATTGCGAAAAACTCATCTATTTTACATATCGATAGTAATGGTATAATTAAAAAAGGATGTTTTAAATCTGAATTAAGTCAAAAATCAAAAGGAATTATTTTAGATTTACATTCCGCAATTAGTGCTAATCCTTTATTACAAATTGATGAATATGATGTATTAGCAAATCATGGAGCATCAATTGGTGCAATTGACGAAGATGATTTATATTATTTAATGTCTAGAGGCTTATCTAAACAAATGAGTGAAGCATTAATAGTCAATGCTTTCATTACTCCCTTTTTAAATCAAATTCATGATGAAAAAATTGAAATGTTTGTGAAAAATATGATTGATCAAAAATTATAGGGGTGAAATATGTTAGATATAAAAAACATTAGAAAAATGTTTCCCATTTATCATAAATATCCAGATTTAGTATATTTAGATAGTGGAGCAACTTCATTAAAACCTCAATGTGTTTTAGATAAAATGAATGAATATTATACTGAATATGGTGTTAATATTCATCGTGGTGTTTATCGTTTAAGTTATCAAGCAACTGATGAATATGATAAAGCTAGACAAAAAGTTGCTGATTTTATTAATGCTGATTTTGAAGAAATCGTCTTTACCAAAAATGTTACTGATGCACTTAATAAAATATGCCAAATGTATCAAAAGTTTTTACACAAAGATGATGAGATTATTACATGTGAATTAGAACATCATAGTTCTGTTTTACCATGGATGATAGCAACAAAAGAAAAAGATATGAAATTAGTTTATATTCCTTTAAATGATGAAGGAAGAGTTACGATTGAAAACTTTAAAAAAACTATTACGAATAATTCAAAAGCTTTAGTTATTACATATGTTTCCAATGTAATGGGATATATAACCCCAATTGAAGAAATGATTAAAATAGCTCATGAACATAATATGATTGTGATAGTTGATGCTGCTCAAGCCATTCAACATTTACCAATTGATGTTAAAAAGTTAGATTGTGATTTTTTAGCGTTCTCTTCACATAAAATGATGGGACCTACTGGTATTGGTGTTTTATATGGTAAAAAGAAAATATTAAAAAAATTAGATCCTATTGATTATGGTGGCGATATGAATGAAGAAGTTGATTTATATCATGTTGATGTAAAAGATATTCCATTTCGTTTTGAAGCTGGTACTCCAATGATTGCTGAAGCAATAGGTTTAGGAAGAGCTATTGATTTTATAAAATCAATTGGTTTTGATGCCATTATGAAACATGAACAAGAATTATTACATTATGCCATGGATAAATTATCGCAAATTAAAGGAGTAACTATCTATAATAAAACTAGTGATGTTGGTATAATTAGTTTTAATGTTGATGGCGTTCATCCTCATGATGCTGCAAGTTTTTTTGATGAAGCTAATATTTGTTTAAGAGCTGGGCATCATTGTGCTCAATTAATTACTAAATGGTTGCATTGTATTGGCACATTAAGAGCTACATTTTATATTTATAATACTAAAGAAGATGTTGATAAATTCATAAAAGTTGTGAAAGAAGTTGTTGAATTTTTCCATCAATTCGAGGTGAATAAAAATGAATAATATGCAAAATTTATATCGTCAAGTTATTATGGATCATTATAGTCATCCTCGTAATAAAGGTTTAACTGGTAATGGTAAACAAAATCATTTACGTAATCCTTCATGTGGTGATGATATAACAGTTGAAGCTGAAATTGAAAATGGCATAGTAAAACATGTTCATCATGATGGACATGGATGTTCAATATGTTGTTCTAGTGCTTCAGTTATGAGTGAAATATTAACTGGTAAAACAGTTGAAGAAGCAAAAGAAATAATAAAAACATATTTTCAAATGATTAAAGGTGAAAATATTGAAGATGAAGATATACTTGAAGAAGCCCTTGTATATCAAGGAGTTGCGCAATTTCCAGCTAGAACAAAATGTGCAACTATTGCTTGGAAAGCAGTAGAAGATTTATTAGGAGAAAAAGATGAAGAAGAATAATGAAATTGATGCCATAGTTGGTGAATATCAATATGGATTTAAAACTGATGTTAAAAATGTTGTTGATACAGGTAAAGGTTTAAATGAAGATGTTGTTAGAGCAATATCTAAATATAAAAATGAACCTGAATGGATGCTTGATTTTCGCATCAAAGCTTTTAATAAATTTATATCAATGCCTCTTCCATCTTTTGGCCCTGATTTAAGTTTTCTTAATTTTGATGACTATACTTATTATATTAAATCAACTAAAGGTGTGGAAAAAGATTGGAATGATGTACCAGGAGCAATTAAAGATACATTTGATAAATTAGGTATTCCTGAAGCAGAAAAGAAATTTCTTGCTGGTGTATCTACTCAATTTGAATCAGAAGTTGTTTATCATAATACTATAAAAGAATTAGAAGAATTAGGTGTTATATTTTGTGATACAGATACCGCTTTAAAAAATTATCCTGATTTAGTTAAACAATATTTTGGCAAAGTTGTCCCATATACTGATAATAAATTTGCCGCTTTAAATTCATGTGTTTGGAGTGGAGGATCTTTTATTTATGTACCAAAAGGTGTAAAAGTAGAAAAACCATTACAATCATATTTTCGTATTAATTCTAAACAAATGGGACAATTTGAACGTACTTTAATAATTGTTGACGAAGGGGCTAGCGTTCATTATGTTGAGGGTTGTACTGCACCAATTTATTCTGAAGATTCTTTGCATGCCGCGATTGTGGAAATATATGTTAAAGAAGGAGGATATTGTCGTTATTCAACAGTCCAAAATTGGAGTAACAATATTGTAAATCTTGTCACAAAAAGAGCGTATTGTGAGAAAAATGCTACAATGGAATGGATTGATGGTAATGTTGGTTCAATGGTAAATATGAAATATCCTGCTTGTATATTAGCAGGTGAAGGAGCAAAAGGAACAACAATTTCCATTGCTTTTGCATCTAAAGGACAATATCAAGATACAGGTGCTAAAATGATTCATTTAGCTCCTAATACTTCATCAACAATCATTTCTAAATCCATTTGTCGCGGAGGAGGAAAAGTAAATTATCGTGGTACAGTAAAACATGGTAAAGAAGCATATAATGCTCGAAGTCATGTTGAATGTGATACTATCATATTAGATGATATTTCCTCAAGTGATACAATCCCATTTAATTTTGTTCAAAATCAAAAAGCAAGAATTGAACATGAAGCTACAGTTTCAAAAGTAAGTGAAGAACAATTGTTTTATTTAATGAGTCGTGGTATTAAAGCAAATGATGCTTTACAAATGATTGTCATGGGCTTTATTGAACCATTTGCTAGAGAATTACCAATGGAATATGCTGTTGAATTAAATCAACTAATCAAATTAGAGATGACAGGAGCTATTGGATAATTTAATTTATTCTTAAATAAATACAAAAAAAGATTGTAAAAAGAAATATAATGTGGTAAAATACTTTAAAATTCATTATAAATTATTTATATTTGAGGTATTAACCATGTTAAAAATTATAACATTTTGTGCTTTAATTATTACAGGAGCATTAGGTATATCAATTAGTTTAGTATCAGTTGCTATAAAAGTAAATGCTGATCAAAGTGCTAAATTATATATATTAATTGGTTTCTTTTTTGGTATAATATTTGCAATAGGAGTATTATTATCAATTATTGAAAAATGTAAAAAAGATAAATAAAATGTTTATACGAGAGCAGAAGATTTTTAAAAAATTTTCTGTTTTTATTTTCATTTAGTTTTAAAATTTTACTTTTCATATTAAAGAAAATGTTATATAATATTAACAACAATGTAAACATATTTTATAATAATATAGAGAAATAAAGGTATTAAAATGATAGAAATAAAGAATCTTAAATTTCATCAATATACAATATGTACAAACATCTTAGAAAATGAAAATACAGGAATATATTGTCCTCATGAAGATGTTGTAAAACAATTACTGTTAATTTTATCAGGAATTAATTATAGTAATGAATGTTTCTATAAAAATAAAATATTGTTTGATGATGAAAAATATTTTCAAGAAAGAATATATATGGATTGTGAAAAAAAATATGTTCATACATTACTAGATAATATTATTCAAAATCTAATAGCTACTAAATATCATAAAGTTTTTCATCAAGATTTATTTAAAAAATATGTAAAAGAATTATTGATTCGTTGTGAAGGTAAATTTGATATAGAATATAATTTTAATAATAATGGCAATCAATTAGTTAATTTAGCATTAGCATTAGCAATATATGCTTTTCGTATTTTATATCATCCTTTTTCTTATATTCAAGATACCAAGAAAATAGAATATTTAAAAAACGAAATAAAAGAAAAAAGAGGAAATTTAATAGGTATTGATTCTTTAAAAAAATATACAGGAATATTTGATAAGTTAATTATTCTTGCTAACAATCAAGTTATTGAAATCAAGGAACCAAATACTAAATTTTTAGTTATATTTGAAATTGATGAAGAAACAATTAGTGATTTGAATTTAGAATCAATATTATTATATCGTAGTATACATAATATTAATAATATTATCATTCAAGATTTACTTACAAAAGAACAAAAGAAAAAATTAAATCATAACAAAGAACGAATAAAAGAAATATCTATATATGATTTGGAGGATTACATATGAAACGATGTAAACCTTATATAATATCATTTGTTTGCACACTTTTTTTACTTTTCCTAATTGATGTTTTATTAAATGAAAAAGCTGAGATGTCTTTATATGTTTTATGTATGACAACTGGAATTTCTTCTTTTTTGATTGGTCAAAAATATTCATTAAATATTATTAGTTTAGGTTTAGGGTTAACAAGAAAACAATTAGAAAAACAATTTATAATTCATGTTAGTATAGTTATATTAATTTCAATTATAAGTATTGCCTTAAATTATGTATTTATATTTATTATGTCGAAAATATTTGCTCCCCAAATTAGAATGATTATATTTACATATCTTGCTAGTTTATTTTTAGGTATATTAGGATTCATAATTCAAAACATACCAAATAAATGGAAAATAATAATGATAGTATTAGGATTAATAATTTTTATTGGCACAATATTTATTCCTAATCAAATTATTTCTGACATAATATTATTAATTATGATTATTTTACTTTATGTATGTAATAAAATAATTATTCGTAAAATTCCACTAGAGGGGTGAGATAAATGGAAAGAAAAGCCAATATAAAAAAATGGATATTTTTTATATTATTTATATTATTAAATGGTTTAAATTGTTTTCTTTGTACAACATCTTTTTTTAATAATAATTTAAGTCCATTTCCTTTAAATGGAATTATGATTTTAAATTATATTATTGGATCATTTGGTACATCATTATTCTTTTTAGGAATTGGTATTTTAATTTTTCATTCAGATCGTCATCGTAGTCAATATTTGTTATGTGTTACTTTATTTAATACAATATTATGTTTTGCCTTATGTGTTTTTGTTTATAATTTTGGCATGATGTTTTCTTTTAAAAATTTAAAAGCTTTAAATAATCCTGCAGGAGAAATGGCTTATGAATTTTTCTTTGATGCATTACTTAGTTTATTAGCTAATGCTCAATATTTAACTTTAATTCCATTTATTTTATTATTAATTTATTATTTTATCTTTTTAAATAAAAAACATAATGAAATAATGGATGCATCAATGTTTGGTGGTTTTAAAATAAAAAAGATTTTTGGAATTGTTATATTAGTTATTTCGTTATTATTTTCTTCAACATCCTCAATTTTATATTCCGCAAGAATAACGAATACATGGTTTGAAAAAAATGATGAACCATTATATGGTATTCAAAATTGTGGATTATGGAATTATTATGTGAAAGATGCAATTGATTGTTATTTAATTCCTGATAAATTATCAAAGAAAGATAAGGAAAGTACTTTAAATGAACTAGCTTATTATCAAGAAAAAGAAAGAACAAATGAAATTGATGGTAATATATATGGCAATAGTCAATATGAAGGTTGCTTTACCAATAAAAATCTTATTTTATTACAAATGGAATCAATGAATAATTTCACTATTGGTTTAAGTGTCAATGGTAAAGAAATTACTCCTAATATTAATAAAATGATTGAAGAAGGAATATATTGTAATCAGTTTTATACAACTGTTGGTATTGGTAATACATCTGATGCTGAATTTTCCGCAATGACTGGTTTAAGACCAACTGGTTCAACAATGACAGTTTATGAAAATGTTAATCACGAATATCCAACATTAGCTAAAGACTTTAAAGCAAAAGGATATCAAACTTTTTCAATTCATGGTAACACAGGTGTGTTTTATAATCGTACTGAAGTTCATACTAATACATATGGCTTTGATTATCATTATGATATATCTTTATTTACCGAAAATTATAATAATTATAACAATTATATTCATACTAGAATTGCTGATGAAGATTTATTGACTGAAACTGTTTCTTTAATGACTAAATCAACTAAACCAACTTTTGCTTTTGCAGTTTTAGTTTCTTGTCATATTCCTTATGAAGAAGATAGTAATCTTAGAAAAGTATTGGACACTGAAGGATTTTCCTTAAAGAATGATGTTAAAGGGAAATTATTAAGAGGATATTTAGAACATACTCATTATGTTGATTATTGCATTGGTAAATTATTAGATTCACTTGAAGAAAATAATTTATTAGAAAATACTGTTATTGCTTTATATGGTGATCATGGTGGAACAATATCGCATCATGATTTCCATCGCGATGCCTCAATATTTAATTATATTGATAATATCAATAATTTTAATGATATGAATTGGCGTAATTTAGATAAATTTGCTTTTCGTAAAATTACTCAAGAAATTCCTTTTGTTATATATGATTGTGCAAAAAGCAAAAATATTATTCCGCAAACAATATCTAAAATTCGAAGTCAAGTAGATATTAAAAGAACAATGGATAGCTTGTTTAATTTAGATACAGATTATTATTTTGGTGTCGATATTTTATCAAATGAACCAACTATTCATTATTCCCCACGAACTTTAGATGTTATTAGTGATTATGGTATGATAAGTGCATCATCTTTAAAAACATATCCAATCAATAATAATATTATTGATAATAATATTAAAGATAAACTACAAGATATTAAAGACCTAGCCTTAAAACAAAAACAATTAAATGATAGACTTTTAAAAAATGACTTATTTTTTAAAAAACAAGAATAAAAAAACAAATCCCTCATAAATTGCTATGGGGGATTTATCTATTTATGTATGTTCGTATTAAAATTAAAAAAGAATGGTATAACATTCATTATGAACTTTATTTAAAAGATAATGTAAATCAAAGTATAAATAATGAAGTAATACCAATTGATTCACCAATTGTTTTCTTACATGGTTGGGGTATGTCATTAACAACTTTTTCTTCTTTATATCCATCACTAACAAATTATAATATTTTATCTGTTGATTTTCCAGGATTTGGGGAAAGTGATGAACCTAAAGAAGTATTTAGTCTTGATGAATTTGTGGAAATGATTCATCAATTACTTTTCTATTTACATATTGAAAATCCTATTTTACTAGGTCATTCATTTGGTGGAAGAGTTGCTATTAAATATAGTTTAAAATATTCATGTCAAAAAATGATTTTAGTTGACAGTGCAGGTATTCGATATCGTGATTTCTCCATTACAAAGAAAATAATTTCATACAAAATAAAGAAAGTATGGTATCATTTATTTTCTTTGGAAAAATATTTAAAATTAATTAAAAATTCAGGTAGTGAAGATTATCGAAAACTAAATGATATTATGAAACAAACAATGAGTAAAATTGTTCATGAAGATTTAAAAAATTTATTACCTAAAATAAATTCTGAAACAATTTTATTATGGGGAATAAATGATAAAACTACTCCTATTAAAGATGCTAAAATTATGCAAGAATTATTACCCCAAAGTAGGCTTATTTTATTTTATCAATCAGGACATTTTCCTTACTTGGATGAAGAAAAAAAGTTTATTCAAGTTTTGAAGGAGGTTTTGTAATGCATGGCCTTTTCTTTATTTCTTAATATAATTTTATTTATTCTTTTACTTTATATAAATTATTTATCATATATTAAGTGTTTATCATTTTATCAACAAGAACATTATCATTTAAGTGGTTTTTCTCGTTATTTAAAGAAAATATATTTAAAGCAATGGTGGATTCATTTATCTTTATTATTCATTTTCTTTCATTCATTTTTATATATTACATTATTTTTTTGTATCTATTTTTTGGTTTTAATTTTATTAAATTATCGAGAAAGAAAAAAAATAATTGTTCATTTTAAAATAACTAAAAGAATGATGCGCTTTAGTATTTGTTATATAACATTATTTATCTTTATTTTAATTTTATCATATTTACTTAATCATTCATTTTCCACATTCAATATTGCTTCTTTAATAATTTATTATTTTAATCCATTAGTAATATTTTTAATATCTTTGATAATGATGCCAATTGAAAAATTAATTATGAAAAAATATTTAATTAAATCTAAAAATATTATTAAAGAATATAAACCCATTATTATTGCTATTACAGGTTCAGGTGGAAAAACTAGTATTAAACATATGATATTTGATATGATGAAATCACATGAAGAAGTTTATGCTTCCCCTAAATCATATAATACATTAAATGGATTATGTAAAACCATCAATGATATTTATTCTAATCCAAGACAAAAAAATCTAAAATTAATATTAGAAATGGGCGCAAGTCATGTTCATGATATTGAAAAAATAACTAAAAATATAATACCTGATTATGCTATTTTAAGTAATATATTGCCCCAACATTTGTCATCATTTCATTCTATGGAAAATATTATTCATGAGAAAATGCAAATTATTGTTAGAATGAAAGACAATGGAATTTGTATTGTTAATTTTGATAATAAATTAATTAGAGATAATATTTTATCTTTTATTCCCAAAACTTGTAAAGCGATTATTTCCTATACAACATCTTTAGAAATATATCACGATATTATAAATTTATCTAATAATTTAAAATCAATTAAATTATTTTATATTTATGGCAAGAATATTAAGATATCAATTGATAAAACTATTTTTGAAGTAGAATACAATATTAACAATAAAAATGGTACATTCCCTATTTATACATCATTATTAGGTAAACATACTGTTAGTAATATTTTATCAAGTATCAGTTTACTTTTATCATTAGATTATGATCCTATAACTATTCAAAACGAAATTCAATGTTTAAATCCATATCCTCATCGTTTAGAAAAAAGAATTATACCAAACAAAAATGGTTTTCTTACTATTCTAGATGATGCATATAATAGTAATATTGCTGGATTTCTTAATGCTTTAGAAGTTTTATCAACATCAACAAATAATAAATTTGTAATTACACCTGGGATTGTTGATGGGGGAAATAAAGAAAAAGAAATAAATACTAAAGTTGCTTCAGCAATGATAGATATTGTTGATCAAGTTATTTTAGTAAAAAATAAAATAACTAAATATTATATTGATTATTTTATGGAGAATCATTTTTCTCATTTCACTATTGTATCTTCATTTAAAGAAGCATATAGTCTTATTAAAAATGAAAATATTACTGTGTTAATTGAAAATGATCTAACAGACAACTATTTTGTGTAGGGGGTTTTATGATGAATGTTGCTGTTATATTTGGGGGAAATACTGTTGAACATGAAATTTCTATCTTAACAGGGATACAAATATTAAATTCAATTCATCCTAAGAAATATCATGTCATTCCTTTATATTTAAATAAACAAAATAAATTTATGATGGGAGAAAATTTTAATTCTGTTGATACATTTTTAAGAGATGATGTCATTTTAGAAGAAGTTACTTTAACGCAAGCAGGCGTGAAAAAAAGGGGTAAATTTTCCAAAATAATTCCTATTGACGTTGTTATTAATGCTGTTCATGGTGTTGGAGCAGAAAGTGGTGAATTAGCAGGTTTTTTAAGTATTTTAAATATTCCATATACATCTAGTGATGTGTTAGGAGCAAGTATTGGTCAAGATAAAATAACATTTAAAAAGATATTAAGTTATGATAAAATTCCTACTTTACCTTTTTTATCATATGAAGAAAAAGATTTTTTCCAAAGAAAAGATGAAATCATTGAAGAAATAATATCTTTTTCTTTACCAATAATTGTGAAACCAAGTAATTTAGGTTCAAGTATTGGCATTAAAAAAGTGGAAAACAAAGAAGATATACAACTTGCTTTACATCAAGCATTTAAATATGATAAAAGAGTTTTAATTGAACCATTATTACAAGATGTGAAAGAATTTAATTGTGCTGTTATTGATGATTTAGTATCTTGTGTTGAAGAAGTTTGTACCTCAAATTCTTTTCTTACATTTCAAGATAAATATGAACAATCTCTATCCCAACATATTTTACCAGCTAACATAAATAATGATTTAGAAAATGAAATAATGGAATTAGCTAAAAAAGTATATAACATAACGCAAAACAAAGGGGTAGTAAGAATTGATTTTTTATACGATAACAATGAAAATCAATTGTATGTTAATGAAATAAATACAATTCCTGGATCTTTCGCATATTATTTATTTGAAGATAAAGGCATTTATTTTGATGAATTAATTGATATTTTAATTGAAAAAGCTTTAAAAGATGATTATGAAAAGAAACAAAAAATTAAAAGTTTTTCTTCTAATGCTTTAAAATATCATGGCAAAAAAATAAAATAATATTTATATAAAATAATGTTTTTTGTGAAGTATATAATAATGTGTACTTCACTTTTCATTTATTTGCTTAATTTTAAGGATATCATAAGGTTTATCGCCTATTATTATATACAATAATTTATCATTATGATTGAAAAAAAATTAAAAATAAGCTATAATAATTAATAATAAAGAGGAAAAAAATAATATGTTATTGGATTATATTAGTAATGTTATTAATAATTTATCTATACCTTTAGAAAAGCAAAAAGTTGTTATTGGTGTATCAACTGGTGTTGATTCAATGACTTTATTATTTTTATTAGAACAATTAATTAAAAAAGAAAATATAAAAATTGTTGTTGCTCATGTCAATCATAAAAAAAGAATTCAATCAGATGAAGAAGAAATATTTTTAGAATCTTATTGTAAGAAAAACAATTTGATGTTTTATGTTTATCATTTAGAAAATATTCATAATAATTTTCAAGAAGAAGCAAGAAAAAAAAGATATGAATTTTTTCTTGACGTAATGAATAAAGAAAAAAGTTCATATTTATTTTTAGCTCATCATTTAAATGATGATATGGAAACATTTTTTATGCGTTTTATACGTGGTTCAAGTCCTAAAGGATATTTGGGGATGCAAATGATTACAAATTGGCAAGATAAATTTATTATTCGTCCTCTTTTAAATATAACAAAAGATCAAATTATAGATTATGCTTTAAAAAATAATATTCAATATTATGAAGATGATTCTAATCAAAAAGATGATTATACAAGAAATCGTATCCGTCATCATTTAATTCCCTTTTTTTTAGAAGAAAATCCCAATTTTTATAATCAATATTTTGCATATAAAAATTTATTATCATTTTGTTATACCAAAATAGAAGAAGAAAAACAATTTTTTATTAATAATTTTATTAAACAAGATAATAATAAATATTCTTTTTTTAAAGATGATTTTTTAAATTTAAATCATCTTATCCAAGAAGAAATATTATTTACATTATTTTCATCTTTACATTTATCAAAGAAAAATGTACAGGAAATAATTCGTTATATCAATAGTTCGAGAAATTTAGATTTAATTTATCAAGGAATTAGATTTCAAAAAGAATATGATAATATTTCTTTAAGCATCAATATTAATAACAACACATCATTTTTTCAATTTATAATTGATAAAGAAGGTATTTATCCAATTGATTCTGATCGTTATATAAAAGTTATATATGAAGATTTTTTAAATGATGAGAAAAAAAATATAAATAGTCTTACCAATTTAAACATTCTGTGGTATAATAAAAGAGATTTACCTATTATTGTGCGAAATAAAAAAAATGGCGATAAAATGTCATTAGAATGTGGAACAAAAAAAGTAATGGACATTTTTATTGATCAAAAGATTTCTCATGAAAAAAGAAATAAAGCAATAATTATTGAAAAAGATCAACAAATATTAGCTATCTTAGGTATTAGAAAAAGTAAATTATTAAAATCAATTGCAATAAAAAATTTAAAAATAGAATTAATAGAAAATAATGTATCAATGAAGGAGAAATAAAATGCAGTTACATCCAGATGTGGAAAAAGTTCTAATTTCTGAAGAAGACATTTTTAATAAATGTAAAGAACTTGGAAAAAGAATTAGTACAGATTATGAAGGAAAAACTCCTATTTTAATTGGTTTATTAAAAGGTGCTGTTCCATTTATGGCTGAATTAATGAAACATATAACGTGTTCAATGGAAATTGATTTTTTAGATGTTTCTAGTTATGTTGGAACACGTTCAACTGGTAAAGTGAATATTCGTCGTGATATTGTAACTGATGTAAAGAATAGAGATATATTATTCGTTGAAGATATAATTGATACTGGTTTAACATTAAGTGAAGTTATGAAAGAATTTCGTAATCGCCATGTTCGTTCAATGGAAGTTATTACACTCGTTGATAAACCTGAAGGTCGAACAGTTGATGATGTTAATCCTAAATATATTGGTTATAATATTCCTAATAAATTTGTTGTTGGATTTGGTTTAGATTATAACGAAATGTATCGTAATTTACCTTATATTGGTATATTAAAAAAATCAGTTTATGAAAAATAAACAATTTATATTGTACAAGGAGGAAATAAATGGCACAACCAAATGGTAAAAAAGGATTTCGTGTAAGAGATCTATTTATAATTTTATTAATTGTTTTTTTGGTAATTGGTGTTTTCGCTGCTATTTACAATTCAGCAACCAAACCTGAGCAATGGAGTGTTGAAGAATTTTGGAGTCATGTTGAAAATGAAGATATTAAAAACATGGAAATAACTCCTGTTGGTAGTGGGGGAAATGCTAAATTATCAAGTATTGTTGGTAATTATAATAAAGATGGTAAATCGAGAAGATTTTCAGTTATTGTTAATGATGTAATACTTAATGATCTAATAAACAAAATGCATGAATATCAAGAAGATGGTGGCAAATGTCCATTCTCTTATCAATTCAATGAATTAGTGACAGTTGATTGGTTAAGCATTATTACAATGGTTATTATTCCCATTGGGATGATTGTCTTTTTGATTTTTATCTTTAGAAATGCTGGAGGAAGTAATAACAAAGCATTTGATTTTGCGAAAAGTCGTGCTAAATTAAATCGTAATTCAACAACTACATTTAAAAATGTTGCTGGTGCTGATGAAGAAAAAGAAGAAATGCAAGAAATTATTGATTTCTTAAAAAATCCCCAAAAATATTATGAAATTGGGGCAAGAATTCCTAAAGGTATTTTACTTGTAGGACCTCCTGGAACAGGTAAAACATTACTTGCTAGAGCAGTTGCTGGTGAAGCTAAAGTACCTTTCTATTCAATATCTGGTAGTGATTTCGTTGAAATGTTTGTTGGTGTTGGTGCAAGTCGTGTTCGTGATATGTTCAAGACAGCTAAACAAACAGCTCCATGTATTGTGTTTATTGATGAAATAGATGCTGTTGGTCGTCAAAGAGGTGCTGGTTTAGGTGGTGGTCATGATGAAAGAGAACAAACACTAAACCAATTATTAGTTGAAATGGATGGATTTGGTGATAATTCTGGTATCATTATTATGGCAGCTACTAACCGTCCTGACGTTTTAGATCCTGCTTTACTTCGTCCTGGTCGTTTTGATCGTCAAATTACAATGAGTAATCCTGATGCAAAAGCTCGTGTTGAGATTTTACAAGTTCATGCTAGAAATAAAAAATTATCACCAAAAATTAATCTAGAAGATATTTCTAAAAGAACTCCTGGATTTAGTGGTGCTGATTTAGAGAATTTATTAAATGAAGCTGCATTACTTGCTGCTAGAGAAAATCGTAAAGAAATTAAAATTTATGATATTGATGAAGCTATTGATAGAGTAATGATGGGACCAGCTAAGAAAAGTCGTCGTTATTCTGAAGAAGAAAAGAGAATGGTTTCTTTCCATGAAGCTGGACATGCTATTATCGGTGTAAAACTTGATAACGCTGAAACAGTCCAAAAAGTTACAATTGTTCCACGTGGTCAAGCAGGTGGATATGCAATGATGACTCCTGATAAAGAATCATTCTTACAAACTAAGACTCAATTAGTTGATACAATTACTGGTTTACTTGGTGGTCGTGTTTCAGAAGAATTATTTATTGGTGATATTTCTACTGGGGCTCATAATGACTTCCAAAAAGCTACCGCAATTGCTCGAGCTATGGTTACTGAATATGGTATGAGTAAATTAGGTCCAATTCAATACGAACGTCAAACTGGTTCAGTGTTCTTAGGACGTGATTACATGTCTGACAAAAATTTCTCTGACCAAGTAGCTTTAGAAATTGATAATGAAGTAAGAGCTATTATTGAAGAATGTTATGAAAAAGCTAAACAAGTTTTAAAAGAAAATAGTGAATTAGTAGCATTAATTGCGAAACACTTAATGGAAATTGAAACATTAACTAAAGAAGATATTTATGAATTAGTAAATACAGGTCAACTTGGTTGGTGGGAAAAGAAAAAAGCTAAAGATGAAGCTGAGAAAATAGCTAAAGAAAAAGAAGCTGAATTAGAAGATATTTATCGTAAACAATTAGAAGCAATGGAAAATGCAAAGAAAAAAGATGATGAATCGTGAGACTAGATAAATATTTAAAAGTTTCACGAATCATTAAAAGACGTACTGTTGCTCATGATGCTGCTAGTGAAGATAAAATATTAGTGAATGGCAAAATAGCCAAGCCATCAACTAATTTAAAAATTGGTGATATTATTACAATTCAATATTTTAAGAAAAAAATGGATGTAAAAGTTACGGCTCTTCTTTCATCAACCAAAAAAGAAGATGCTGAAGAAATGTATGAAATAATATCTATTCATGAAGAAAAATAAAAATTTCAATAAAATTAGGAAGGAAGAAAAATGAAAAAGGGTTTAAAAATTGCAATTATTGGCTCTGGATCTACTTACACACCTGAATTAATTGAGGGATTGATTAATAAAAAAAATGAACTTCCATTAGATGAATTATATCTAATGGATATTGATGAAAGAAAAAGAAACATTGTTGGCGATTTATGTATTCGTATGATTCAAGCTGCTCAAATGAAAACAAAGATTACTAAAACAGATAATCTTGATGAAGCATTAAAAGGTGCAGATTTTGTTTTAGCACAAATTCGTGTCGGTAAATTACCTGCTCGTATTTTAGATGAAAAAATTCCTTTAAAATATAATTTAATTGGTCAAGAAACAAATGGTATTGGTGGTTTCTTTAAAGGAATGAGAACAATTCCTGAAATTTTAAAGATTACTAAAAGAATGGAAGAATTATGTCCAGATGCTTGGTTAATTAATTTCTCTAATCCTAGTGGAATGATTGCGGAAGCAGTTTTAAATAATTCACCAATTAAAATGATGGGATTATGTAATGTTCCAATTAATACAATTGATAGTATTCGTAAACAAATGAATTTACCAAATGCATATGTAGAATATTTAGGATTAAATCATCTTGCTTGGGTTACTAAAATTGAACAAGATGGTAAAGATTATTTAATTGATGCTATTAAAATGGGTTTAAATAGTGCTAATATGAAAAATATTCCAACACTTGGATTTAGTCGTGAATTAATTCAAACAGTTGGAGCTATTCCAACATGTTATTTAGAATATTATTATCATAAAGCATCTAAATTAGAACATTGTTTGCATGCGGAAAAATGTCGTGGTGAAGTTTGTTTAGAAATTGAAGAAAGACTTTTAGAGATTTATTCTAATAGTGAATTACATGTTAAACCTGAAGAATTAAGTAAACGTGGTGGAGCACGTTATTCAGAAGCAGCAATAAATTTAGTTGATTCAATTTATAATGATAAAAAAGATGTTCATGTTGTCAATATCTTAAATAAAGGTGCTATCCCATTTATGAATGATAATGATGCTGTGGAAATATGTGCTGTTATTGGTAAAGATGGTGCAACACCTATTATGACAAATTATCATAATGAACACATTGAGGAAATTATGCATATGATGAAAGCTTATGAAAAACATGCTGTTAAAGCAGCTCTTACTGGTGATATTGATGAAGCAATGAGAGCTTTAATGATTAATCCACTTGTATTTGATCATCAAGCTGCGTGGGATTGTTTCCATGAATTATTAGAAGTGCATCAACAATATCTTCCTCAATTTAGAAAATATTTAAAGAAAGATGAATAATTAAACTAATGGGTTATATTTTAGGTGTTGATGGTGGTAATACCAAAACAGATTATTTTTTGTATGATACAAAAAAAGGTTTAATTGGTATGCATCGTGGTGGGACATGTTCTCATGAAGGATTGAAAGATAGCTTTATGGGAACATATAGAGTAATGAAAGAAGTACTTGATTCTTTTTTACCACAATTTGGTTTATGTGTTTCTGATATTAATGCTGCTTGTTTTGGTTTAGCTGGTGATGATTTTCCTAGTCAACAAAAGAAACTAGATGATGTCATGGTTCGTTTAGGATTTAAAAACTTTAAAGTTGTTAATGATTCAATGCTAGGAATTAAAGCAGGAACCCAAAATGGTGTTGGCGTTTGTTCAATTAATGGTACAGGCACAGTTGCTGGTGGTATTGATTTAGATGGTAATACTTTACAAGTAGGTGGTATTGGAGAAATTGTTGGTGATGAAGCTGGTGGTAGATTTATAGCTCGTAAAGTTGTAAGAGCAGCTTTTGATGAATTAATGAGATGTGGGATTAAAACATCTCTTACCCCAATTGTTTTAAATTTATTACAAGTTAAAGATCCAATGATGTTAATGGAAACTATTGGTGAAGTATATATCCCAGGTAAAGTAGATTATAATGTACTAACAATTGCTTGTTTTGAAGAAGCAAATAAAAATGATTTAGCTGCTTTAAATATTTTAAAAACAATGGCAGATAATTTAGCAAGAAGTGCCTCAGGAGCAGTTGTTCATTTAAATTTACCTAAAAAACCAGAAATAGTCTTAGCAGGTAGTGTGTATGTTAAAGGAAGCTGTCCTGTTTTAATTGATGAATTTAAGAAAAAAGTTTGTGAATATACTAAAAGAGATTGTGAATTTAAAGTGTTGACTGTTCCACCTGCTACAGGGGCAATAATTTGGGCATTAGAATTATATCAAGGAAGTTTTCCAACATTTGATGTTCGTCAATCCATTATTCAAGACGTTAAAAAAGCACTTGAAAAGAAAAGATAATAAAGGGGGTAAAACCTCTTTTTTATTTTTTTATTTTAAAAATAATATACATTTTTTTAAATAATATGATATACTAATAGTATAAGAGGTTATAATTATGAAATTGATACTTGGCTCCCAATCGCCTAGAAGAAAAGAAATTCTTTCTAATGCAGGATATAATTTTGAAGTTAGAGTAAGCAATGTTGATGAAAATGTAATTTCTATTTTCCCTGAAGATAAAGTAAAAAATATTGCGAAAAAGAAATGTGATGCATTATTTGCTACTAGTAATGAAGATGAAGTCATTTTATGTGCTGATACAATAGTTGTTGTCGACTTTAATATTTTAGAAAAACCTAAAGATAAAGATGATGCACGAAAAATGATTGAAACTTTACAAGGTAGAACGCATACTGTATATACAGCAGTATGTATTAAAAGTAATGAAAATGAAGAAAGTTTTATCGAATCAACAAAAGTTTCTGTGTCACCAATGAGTGAACAAGAAATTGAAGATTATATTAACACTGATGAACCTTATGATAAAGCTGGTGGATATGCTATTCAAGGTATATTTTCCAAATATATTGCGAAAGTCCAAGGTGATTATTATAATGTTATGGGACTACCTATTGCCAAAGTTAATCAAGTATTAAAGAAATTTTTAGGTAATGAAAATACTGAAGAAGCCAAAAAAGAATATCATGTTCATACAATTACGTGTTGTAACTGTGGAAAAGAAAATCATTATTCCAGTCGTTTCTGTATGTATTGTGGACGACCATTAGGACAAGTCACTAATAATCAAACAAAAAAGCTTTGCCCTGTCTGTGGGAAAGAAAATGATATTAATGAAAAATTTTGTCCTGCTTGTGGGGTGAATCTCGAAGAAAAATATAATAATTTTTATCAAATTCCTTCCCAAATTAATGAAGTAAAAGATAAAAAAAATAATCTATCCCAAGTATCTATGGCTCTTGGTATTATTAGTCTTGTTGGTAATTTTATTTGTATGATGTGTCCATTTTTTATCTTTGGTTTGATAGCAGTAATTTTAGGTATAATAAGTATTAAAAAAGGTGATAAAATTTATTCGATAGTTGGTATTGTTACAGGAATTCTTGGTTTTATTATAGGACTTTTAATCTTCATTTATATAATTATTCTTTATACTAGTGAACCATATTTTATATTTTTGTTTAATTTAATATAAAAAGGGTTGTGATACCTTATTTTTAAGGTTTTATCACAGCCCTTTTATTTATTCTATATGGCAACAATAACTAATTAATAACTTCAATGTGTTTTCCACAGCTTCATAATGAGTTCTTTCCATTCCATGGCTAGCGCAAATACCTGGACCAATTAAAGCTCCTTTGATGTTATTTCCCCCTTTTAATGCTGCTGTTACATCAGATGAATAATATGGATAAACATCAACAACATAATTTAAATGATTATCTTTGGCAAGCTTTATTAATCTTGAAGTCATATTGTAATCATATGGACCTGCGCCATCTTTAGCACAAATTGAAACATCATATTCAGTACAACTTAAATCTTTACCAATGCAACCCATATCAACAGCTAATAATTCATCACATTCAAAAACATAAGAAGAACCAAATCCACATTCTTCATATGTTGAGAACATTAATTTTAAAGTTTTTTCTGGTTTTATTTTTTCTGTAACTAAATGATTTAAAAGCCCTAATAAAATAGCACAACTCATTTTATCATCTAAAAATCTTGATTTAATAAAACCATTTTCGGTAATAACTGTTTTTGGATCAATTGCAATATAATCCCCATTTTCAATTCCAAGTTTTAAAACATCTTCTTTGTTTTTCACAACTTCATCAAGACGAATATGCATATGTTCTTCATCTCTTGGCATTGTTGTTGCCTCTTTATAAACATGAACAGCAGGAGCATCTGATAATACAGTACCTGTATAAACTTTATTATCTCGAGTATATATTTTACAATATTCTCCATCATATGTTGGTAAAATTGGTCCACCAATTTTCATGAAGCGTAATGTACCATCTTTATCAATTGAACGAACCATTAAACCTAAAGTATCAACATGCGATGTAATTCCTAAAATATTTTCTTTTTTACCAGGAACAGTAACTATTAAATTGCCTTTTTTATTTCTTTCTGTTTTAAATCCTAAATCATTAATTTCTTTTTCTAAAAAAGAAATAACTGTTTCAGTAAATCCACTTGGACTATCAATTGATAAAATTTTTTTAGTCATATTTAGAATATATTGTTTATTCATTTTTTAATCTCCTTTATTAATTGTTTGATTTCTGATTCATCGAACTGATATTTTTCTCCACAATAATGACAAACTGTTTCAATATGATGATCTGTGTTTAATATATCATTTAATACATCAACATTTAAAGTTTTTAATCCTGCAGCAAAACTTTCTTTTGAACAATTACAATGAAATGAAATAGGCATTGTTTCTAATATTGTATAATCATTAGGAAAGAAAAAGTCAATAATATTTTCTAATGATTCAGTTTTTATTAAATTACGAAATTGACTTAATGAAGAAATTTTTTGTTCTAATTCACAAATTACATCTTCAGTTGCATTTGGTAATAATTGAATGACAAGACCTCCACTTATTGTTACAAAATTATCTGTTCCAACTTCGATAGCTAAACACACAATTGATTTTGTTTGTTCACTTTCATAAAAATAATAAGTAAAATCATTAGCAATATTACCTGTAATTTCAATACTTGATGTGAATAAATCTTTTAATTTTAAATCTTTAATTATATCCATCATTCCTTCGTTTCCAATCGCCATTTCATCGTTTAAGCCCCCATTATTATTGTCAAAAGTAATATGAGGATTATCAACATAACCTCTAACTTGTCCTAGGGCATTACTATCAACAACAACATTACCTAAATAGCCATTCCCTCTTAATTTAATTGTTATTGCCGCATCATTTTTTAACATGCCACCCATAATAACACCCATTGTTAATACTTTTCCTAAAACTGAAGTTGATGATGGCCATAAATCATGTTTTCTAACGGCTGTATTGACTATATCAATGGTATTAGTAATATAAACTCTAACTTGTTCATTTAAAGCTAAAGCCTTAATTAATTGATCCATTTTTTCACATCCTTTTCTTTAAATAGTATATCATAAAATTTTAAAAAAACAATCATTGTTATAAAAAAACATTTTCTACTTTTCGAAAAGAATAAAATGTGATATAATAAACATAATATGTTACATAATATATAAAGGAGCATTCAATGGAAAAAATAGTATCAAGAACAAAATACAATCGTAAACAACATAAAAAGTTTTATATGTTTCATTTATTTCATCGAACAATGACAATATATTTGTTATTAATTGTTACATTAATAATGTTAGTATTAGCAATTTATAATACATTGCATAAAAATTCTTTAATATTTAGTTGGGTTGCATTTGGTATAACAGCAATTTTAACTCCTTTGATGATCTTACAAAGAGTAAATAGTGTTGTTAAACAAGAAACTCCTGAAAGAATTAAATCTACAGATACAATTGAAGTGACTAAAGATAAGTTGGTTAGAAGCAATGATGTTTTACAAGGAAAAGCTGTAATTGGTTGGAAAAATATTGAATTAGTTTGTGAGAATGATAATTATTTTTATATTTATACAACTGATACAACAGGAATATTTATTGTGAAAGAAGATATTATTGAAGGCAATGTTGAGATGTTTCGTAAAATTGCTTTATCACAATTACCTTTAGATAAAAAAGGTAGACCAGTTTATAGATATTTTGGTCAAGTTAAAAAAGAATATAAAGCAAAAAAACGTGAAGAAAAGAAAAAGAATAAAAATAATTTAAAGATGAATTGAGGATTTAAAAATGCTTGATGATTATAAAAAATGGTATGCGCAAAAAGAAGATTTTTTAAATCATTTATTTCATCATGATTCAATTATTTTTCATCGATTTGAAAATGTTATTCGAGTATTAAATTTTATTGAAACACTTGATGAAAAAGAAATAAATGAAGATTATGAAGTTATTTTTGATTGTGGATTTTCGTATTTGTTTTCCACAGTTTCTGAAATGGAATTATATTTAGATAAATATTTTAATAATAATTTTCATCGTTTTTTAGAATATGAATTATTAATTAATTATAGTCTTTATGTTAATGAATTAAAATCAGTATTAGAAGAATATGAAGTCATGAATAAAGATATTCAAAAAGAATTTAGTGCTGTATTAGAAGAAATAGATGATATTGTTATTAATAAAAAGAAATTCGATAATGAAATTGTTGATAAATTTGATGCTCAAATTTTATCCACATTCACTTATTCTAAAGAATATATAACAACACCTGAAGTATTTGATAGAATTGCGGAAGAATTACAAGTTTCGTAAAATAAAAATGTAGCCATAATGACTACATTTTTTTAATGATTTACTTTTCTCATATGTGGGAATAGAAGAACATCACGAATTGAATCAACACCACATAGTAACATAACAAGACGGTCTATACCAATTCCTACTCCCCCTGTTGGTGGCATTCCATATTCTAATGCTTCAATAAAATCAATATCCATTTCATTAGCTTCATCATTTCCCAAATCTTTTTCTTTTAATTGATTTTCAAATCTTTCTCTTTGATCGATTGGATCATTTAATTCTGTAAAGGCATTAGCAAATTCTTTACGATTAATGAATAATTCAAAACGATCAGTGAATAAAGGATTTTGTTCATTTTTCTTAGCTAATGGACTAATATCTAATGGATGTCCATAAATAAATGTTGGTTGAATTAATGTTTCTTCAACATATTTTTCAAAGAATAAATTAATAATATGCCCGTATGTTTGTTCATGTTTAGCTACTTCAATATGATGTTCATTTGCTAATTTTAAACAATCATTTAAATCAGTAACTTTAAAGAAATCTATACCAGTTACTTCTTTAATAGCATCAACCATATGAATTCGTTTAAATCCTTTCGCAAGAGAAATATTATTTCCTTGATATTCAATTGTGGTTGTACCTAAAACATTGTTAGCAAGATAAGCAAAACAATCTTCAACTAAATTCATCATACCTTCCATATCAGAATATGCTAAATAAGCTTCAATTGTGGTAAATTCAGGATTATGAGTAGAATCCATTCCTTCATTACGGAATAGACGACCTATTTCATAAACAGCTTCCATTCCCCCAACAATTAATCTTTTTAAAGATAATTCTGTGGCAATACGTAAATAGAAATCCATATCCAATGCATTATGATGTGTCACAAATGGTTTGGCAGCAGCACCTCCTAAAATAGGTTGTAATACAGGTGTTTCTACTTCAACGAATCCTCTTTCATCAAAAAAGTTTTGAATTGATCGTATTATTTTCGGACGCATAAAAGCAATTTTTTTGGCATCTTCATTCATTATTAAATCAACATAACGACGTCTTCTTGCTTCTTCACGATCTTGTAATCCATGAAATTTTTCTGGTAAAGGACGTAATGCTTTACAAAGATGCGTATATTTTAAGGCTTTAACTGTAACTTCACCTGTATTAGTTAACATTACTTCACCTTCAATACCAACAATATCACCGATATCTCCTTTATCAAATAATTCAAATTCTAATTCAGTTAAGGCATCTTGACGTACATAAATTTGAATTAAACCATATTTATCTTGGATATGCATAAATCCAGCTTTACCTTTGCTTCTTTTAGACATAATTCTCCCAGCAACAGAAGCAGGAATATGCATTTCATGCAATTCTTCTTTTTGATAAGATTGGTATTTTTCTTTTAGATCTTTAGAGAAATCTTTTCTATTAAATTTATGACCAAATGGATCAATACCTTTTTCTCTAAGTTCTTCCATTTTTTTTCTTCTAACCAACTCTTGATCAGTCAAGTTTTGTTCTTGAACCATTCCATTCATCTCCTTTAATTTAACTAAAATTATTATATCATAGAGTTTTAAAAAAGACAAATATTTTATTAATATTGAGAACACTTTCTAATATCAATATTATATGACAAAATTTGTTAGCAAACGAAAAATATTGACTTTATTTTAAGAATGTAATATAATATATTATGTAAAAACAAAATAGAAAAGAGGGGTTTTATGAAAAAAATAACTAAAGTATTAACTGTTATGTTTTTATTTGTTTTTATGTTTATGTTTGCTGGTTGCCAAGAAAACTATGAAAAGAAGTATGACTTAGACAAAGAAGTAACATACAAAGAAGAATTAAGCAATGAGCAAATTCAAGTTAAGCTTGCAGAAATTTCTGAAAATCAAACAACTGAAGATAAAGACGGTTTAACAATTTCTGTAAAGATTAAAGGTCAAGTTGATGTTCAAAATGATCAAACATCTGATCAAACTGAAAAAGAAGATGTTAATCTTACTGCTGAAGTTAAAATGAATACAAAAAGTAAAAATATGGATTTATCTGTTAAATTAGATGGTAAAATGGGAGATGAAACAATTAATGCTTTCATTTTATACCAAGATGATTTAGCATATGTATCTTTAGATGCTAAAGGTGCTAAAGAAGAAGAAAACGTATCAATGAAATTCAGAATGGCAGTTACTCCAGAAGTATTAGAACAATTGATGAGTATGATTGGTTCAATGGGTGGTGTAAATCCTGATGTAACTTTACCTGATACTACAACAGAGCCAGAAATGAATATTCCAAGTTTTGATTCATTTGATTTTGAAGAATTATTTAATAATATTCAAAAAGCTGGTACAGATAAAGATGGTAATTTTGTTATTGAAGCAAATAATGATGGTGTTAATGCTCGTGTAGTATTTAAAGAAAATGATTTAGTATTTGTTACTGCTAAATTAGATACTAATTTAACTTGTACAGCTGAATTTTCATATGATGCTGTTACTAATAAAAAACCAGATGACAAAGATTATCCAGAAAAATCATTAACTGAATTAATGCTTGAATTTTTTGTTCCCAAAAATTTAGCTTAAAAATGAAGTGACCTTTTTATAAAGGTCGCTTTTTTAAATTTGACTATTTTATTAAAGTGTAGTATAATGATTTACAAAGGAAGTATAATATGTATTATTTAATATCTGGTGTTGTTATTATATTGTTAATTGTTTTAATAGAAATGTTTTTTTTACCATTATATCGTAAAAAAAAGATTGAAAAGAAATTATTAATATTATGTGAAACGAATAAACAATTGAATTTTAAAATAGCAAAAAAAGAATTATATGATTTTATTATCGAAGACGATTTAAATATTATATTTATAAAATGCCTTTTTATATCTTCTAATTCAATGATTACAATTAATAATAAAGATACATGGGTATTATCATATGGTGGTATTTCTCAAGAAAAAGGTAAAGCATTTCCTCAACAAAAATATTTAAATGAATTAGTTCCTTTTTTAAAAAAAGAATATAAAATGAATAAAGAACTAAAAAAAATTATTTTAGTATATCCTAAGACTACCCAAATAGTTCGTTATCTAAATGAAAGTGAATTAGAAGAAATCAATATTTACAAAAAACCATATGGATATCAAATAATGCAATTTGTTAATATAGATGAAGAATTTAAACATATTCTTCTAAAATAATTAAGTTATGCATATCATTTAATGAGGTGAATGATATGAACAATGGAAATTCTGCTATTAAGGCAACTAGCCAAGAAATTATTTTAAAAGATCGTAAGGATTTAACAATCACAGGGGTTAAAAAAGTTAATACATTGAATCCAACTTGTTTTGATGTTGAAACAATTTTAGGAAGAATGAAAATTGATGGAAAAGATTTAGAGATGATATCAATGGATATTGAAGATGGTATATTATTAATTACAGGCAGTATTCATCAAGTTTCATATCTAGATAATGTGAAAAGAAGAAAAGAAAGTAGCTTTATTGCTAAATTATTTAAATGATGTATACTTTTTATGAACAAACTATTTTTTTAGGACAGTTCATTTTATTAGGTATGTTTATTGCTATTATATCAGATACCTTTAATATTATATTTATGAAAAAGAAATGGTATCATATTATTTTAGAAATTATTCTTTGGTTCATTTTAATTGTTTTTTCTTCTCTTTTTATTATTAAAATTAATGATGGATATTTACCATTATATTTTTTCATTTTCTTTTTAGTTGGATATATGTTATATATAAAATTATTACAAAAGAAATATTATCATACTTGGGAATGTATAAAAAAACAAAAAGAAAGAATAATAGATATAGTTTTTCCCATTGAATTATTTAGTTATATATATAATAAATTAAAAAAAATATATTTAAGTATTAAAAAAAATATTCATGAGAAATTAGTTAATAAAAAAAGAAAAAAATTAAAACAAGAAAATTAACTATGGAAAGGAAAGCAGTATGAAAAGAATTCAAAGAATTACTTTATTGTTAATTATTATTATATCTTGTTTAGGTATAACAGGATGTCAAAATAATAAAGAAGATGTCGATATTTATGCATCTATTTATCCTATTTATTTTCTAACAGATAGAATTGTTCAAGACAAAGTTAAAGTAAAACAAGTATATCCAATGGGAACAGATGTTCATGATTATGATCCAGGATTTGGCTCTGCCTTAGTATCAATGGCAGAAGCAAAATTAATGTTTTACATTGGGTATGGTTTGGAAAGTTTTATTGATGCAGCAAAAGATACTGTCTTTTCTAAAAGTGATCTTCATTTAGTTGAATTAGGTTCTTATATTCAATTAATTGATCCTATTACAATTAATCCTACAGCTAATGAACATAAACATGATGTTGACACTCATGTATGGATGGATCCTGTCCGTATGATTCAATTTGCCCAAGTAATTTATCAAGAGATTATTAAAATATATCCTGATGATAAAGATTTTTTCTTAGAAAATACACGAAGTTTAATTGATGATTTACAAAAATTAGATGATGAATATGTGGAATTTTTAAGTGATCCTGATTTGCAAAAAGTAATGTTAGTAGATCATGATGCATATGTATATTGGGAAGATCGTTATGGTATTCAAAGAATTAGGACAAGAGTTGATAATGAAAGCTGTGATGTTGTACCATCTGATTGGGGAAAAAATATTGAAAAAGCTAAAGAATATAATATTAAATATATTGTCATTACTAAGAATGAATCATCATGTACAATTATTAATAATTATGCTAAAGAATTAAATGCGGAGATTGTTGAACTTAATCATGTTGCCACCCTTACTAAATCTGAATCAAAAAATGGGGAAAATTACATTTCGATAATGGAAAAAAATCTTGAAGTTTTAAAGAAAATATTACCTAAAAAATAAAGTGAAAAAAGATGTTAATCATTAATCAAAATGATACCATTTTATGATATATATTCACACCTAAATATAAACAAATTTAGGTGTGAATA